>JAFNRY010000006.1 GCA_017385345.1 Kiritimatiellia bacterium | reverse complement strand
GTCTGTAGACCAGTCGCTGAAAAAGTATTTGCTTTCTTCTTCGTAAACGTCCATTCCGATTCCGCCGATGTGGCCGTGCTTAAGGGCGTGGACGAGCGCCTTTGAGTCTATGAGCGCGCTTCGGAATACGCATTCCCGCGGGGGCGCTCGAAAACGCGAGGCTGCCCCCTCATCTGCGCGTCAGGTACAAGTGCGTCGATCCGCGGGCCGGCGGCAGGGTGGTGTTCGACACGCGCGATCTCGCCGAGGCGCTGTCGGCCGCGGGCGTGGCGCCGTCGGCGTCAAGCGCGACGCTCGACGGACGGATTTTCACATCGTGGGATTTCGGGGACGCGGCGCTTTCCGGCCGCGCCACCGCCGGCGTCGGTCACGCGGCTCTCCATGACGAGGGGAGCGGCGTATCCGTCAGGATGTTCCGCGACGCGAAGAGCGCGGCGGCCGCCCATCGCGACGGCGTGGCGAGGCTGCTGTACATCGCCGCCGGGGAGAAGCTCGCCAGACGGGCGGCCGCCGCATTGCGCGCGCTCGACCCAGGAACGGCCTTCTTCTTCAAGTCTTCCGGCTGCACGGCGGAGCAGGCGGCGCGGGACGTCGCGTTCGCGACGCTGCGGGAGGCGGCGGATCCGCACGCGCCGCCGGAGTCGAAGCGCGACTTCGAAGCGCTCCTTCCGGCCGCGGCCCGGGAGGCGAGGCTCGACGAGACCATGGCCGCTTTCGCCGAGGCCCTCCGCCTCGCAGCGGCGAACGAGCGCGCCGCCGCGAAACTCCCCGGCGACATCGCGGAAAGCATCGCGGTGCAGACGGCGTGGATGTTCTTCCCGCGCTGCCTGAAGAACACGCCGCCGGGGACGGTACGCCTTTATCCGCGGTGGATGAAGGCACAGGCCGACCGCATAGCGCGGGCTTCCTTCAACCACGCGGGCGACAGGACGAAGTCGGCGAGGTTCGCCCCGTACTGGGAGCAGTACGTCGCGGCCGCGACGGGAAAGGGCTCGCGGGTGCGCGACAGGGCGGCGCTCGCGGAATACAGAAACGCCCTCGAGGAATACAGAATCGCCCTCTTCGCGCCAGGGACGAAAACGCTCTACAAGACAAGTCCGGAACGCCTCGCCCTTCTGTTCGAGACGAAGGTGGCGGCCGGGATTTGATACAATCGGAACGGAGCCGGAAGTGAATCTGAACAGAATAGTCGGACGTTTCGCATCCACCGGACACTGCAACGAAGAGTTTCCGATGGACTGGCAGTCGCTTTTTACGAGGCTGCTGATCATCGCCTGCAAAAAGGCGTACGGCGGACGGAGCGGGAACGTATGGAGCCAGACGCCGGCGCAGTTCGACATGGACGGATCGATAGACTTCATCGAGAGGGGCCTGCGCTCGGGGCGGCCGTTCATGGCGGGCAAGATCGGCTCCGGAGATCTCGAGACGCTCATGCGCCGCGAGGCGATCCGCGCCGATGGTTCGCTCCTGCGCAAATGGGTGCGCCTGGCCGCCGGAAAGACGGCGCCGTTCTGGTACGACAACTGGATAAGAACCGGCATCGGTGTGTGCGCGGGGGTGTTCCCGATTTCCGACGAAAGCATAGAGGAGTTCTGCTCCGTGTTCGAGGGATTCTGCGACGCGTTCGACGCCGTGCCGAGCTACGGGCTCGGCGACGAGCGCATCTATAGGCGGCTTTGCCCCGGAGCGAAAATCATCCGCCACGACGCACTGGTGCCGTTCGCGCATCCGAGAACGTGGTACGGCGCGCTGGAGGGGCGCCGGGTGCTCGTGGTGCATCCGTACGTCGCTTCCATCAGGATGCAGTACGAAAAGAACGTCGAGTTCCACGCGGGACAGGGGGCGCTGCCGCGCTTCGACATGGTGCAGTACCGCCCGGTCAACTCCATCGGCGGCAAGTGCGACGGTTTCGCCAAATGGAAGGACGCGCTCGACAGCATGATTGCGGACATCGACAAGATCGACTTCGACGTCGCGCTGCTCGGCTGTGGCGTGTACGGCGTTCCGCTGTCGGCGCACATAAAACGCGGCGGGAGGCAGGCCGTCTATACCGGCGGCGCGACGCAGATCATGTTTGGCATAAAAGGGAGGCGGTGGGATCCGGCCGGAATCTACAATGAACACTGGATCCGTCCGCTGCCGGAGGACGTGCCGGCCAACATGTCCTTGATCGAGGGCGGCACGTTTCTTTGATTCGCCGGTTCGATTCGCCGTGCGGCGCGGCGTGCGGCGCGGCGCCGGCGAGGTTTGGTAGAATAGCCGTCATGGAAAGCAGCATTGGCACGGCATGGAGGGCCGCGGCGGTCGCGGCGGTGCTGGCGGCGGCGGGCGTCGCCCGGTCGGCGGAGTATTTTGTCGCGTCCGGCGGCGACGACTCGGCGGACGGCGCCTCGGCGCGGCCGTGGCGCACGATCCAGCGCGCCGCGGACGAAGCGCGCGCCGGCGACATCGTCACCATCGGGGAGGGCGTCTATCGCGAATGGGTGAAGCCGCGCCACTCCGGCAGAGAGGACGCGCCGATAGTCTTCCGGGCCGCGCCCGGCGCGAAGGTCGTCGTCAGCGGGGCGGACGAAGTGCGCGGATGGACGAAGAGGCCGGACGGAACATGGACGGCGAGGGTCTGCTACGATTCGTTCGGCGGAATGAATCCGTTCAAGGATTTCATCGGGGGAGACTGGTTTTCGGACGGCGGCCGCAAGCGTTTCCGCGCCAGGCTTCTGCAGAACGGGAAGCCGCTCGAACTGCACGGCCGCGACGCGATTTTCTCCGGAGCCGCCGTCGCTCCGGGAAACGCGGTTCTGGTTCCCGGCATCGTGTACGGAACGATCGTGGCGGCGTTCGAGCGCGATCTGCGCGAGGCGGTGCCGGAGCTTGTCGTGCGGCCGGCCTGCTTCTACCCGACGGCGGAGCATCGCGACTGGATCGTCCTGCGCGGGATTTCGTTCGTCAACGCGGGGCCGGACTGGGCGCCGCCGACGAGCGAGCAGACCGGCATAGTCGGCACCAACTGGAGCAGGGGATGGGTCGTCGAAGATTGCGAAGTCTCGGGCACGGAATGCACCGGCATAACGCTCGGGAAGTACGGCGACGAATACGACAACATCGGCGCGACGGCGCGGAACTACCACAACACGATCACCCGCGCCGTTTCGAACGGGCTGGAGCGCGTCGGGCGCCATACCGTCAGACGGTGCAGGATCTTCGATTGCGGCCAAGCAGGAATATGCGGCTCCCTGGGTGCCGTGTTTTCGACGGTCGAGAACTGCGAGATAAGCCGCTGCCACTGGAAGAAGCCGTACGGCGGCGCGGAGATGGCCGGCATAAAGATACACGGGGCGGTCGATTTCACCATTTCCGGAAACAAAATCCACCATTGCGGAACGCTGGCCGGCATATGGCTCGACTGGATGGCGCAGGGCGCGCGCATCACCGGCAACACGCTATGGGCGAACGCGCGCGACGTTTTCATGGAGGTCGATCACGGGCCGGTGCTGATCGACGGCAACGACTTTCTCTCGGACGAGGCGTACATGGCGTGCTCGCAGAACGTTGCCTTCACCGGAAACCGCATTCGCGGCAGCTTCCGCTACAGCAACGACAGCCGGAAGACGCCGCTGTTCGAGCCGCATTCCGTCGAGCTGCGCTCGCTCGCCGAGACGCCGTGCGGAAACGGCGCCCACGTGTTCGTGAACAACATTCTCGCCCGCGATCCGGTCTTCGCCAAAGAGGCGCACCAGAGCCGCTACGAAGACAACTGGACGATCCCGGCTGAACGCTGGAAAGTGGACGAGGCTACGGGCGCTTGCATTATCGACACGACGGACTGCGCGGCGAAGCCGGACTTCAAGCCGGTGGATTCCGCGCGGCTCGGCGGGACGGTGTTCGTCGGCCAGGCGTATCCCGAGCCGGCGTTCCAGAAGCCGCGCGAATGACGGCGCGGGAAACGGCAAGGAGGCAAGGGAGGCGAGAATGGCGGAATACGAATTGGCGGGGATCGAGACCATAGCGCGCGGAATATGCGTGCGGGAAGGGAAGCTGCTCGTATGCAGGTCTAAAGGCGGCGATACGTGCTATCTTCCCGGCGGGCACATCGAGTTCGGCGAGACGGGGCGCGAGGCGCTGGTGCGCGAGATGGCGGAGGAGACGGGGCTGGCGGCGGCGCCGGGCGCGTTCGCCGGAGCCGTCGAAAGCAAGTTCGTGCAGAACGGAAAGCCGCACGCCGAAATCAACCTCGTTTACAGGATGGAACTGCCGGACGGCGCGGAGGTTCGCGCGCGCGAAGACTGGATCGAGTTCGACTGGGTCGCGCTCGGCCGGCTCGACGAGGCAAAACTCCTTCCGGAAACGTTCAGGCGGCTTTCGCGCGATCCCGGCGCGACTTTCGAACCGTAGGCGGAGGACGGACGATGCTTCACGTCGTGGCCACGCCTATCGGCAATCTCGCGGACCTCTCCCCGAGGGCGGAGGAGGCTTTCCGGAACGCGTCTATCATAGCGTGCGAGGATACGCGGCGCACATGGCAGCTGCTTTCGCACGCAGGAATACCGCGGCCCGAAATGGTATCCTACCGGCAGGGAAACGAAGAGCGCGCGGGACGGCGCGTAATGGAGGCCGTCGCCGCGGGGCGGGAGGCCGTCCTCTGTTCGGACGGCGGCTATCCGGCGATTTCCGATCCCGGCTACAGGCTGCTGCGCGAGTGCGCGAAGAGCGGCGTGGCGTACGAAGTCGTGCCGGGCGCCTGCGCGGTCGAGACGGCGCTTCTCATGAGCGCGCTGCCGACGAGTTCCTACACGTTCAGAGGATTCCCGCCGCGCGGACCCGGCGCTTTGCGCAACTGGTTCGCGCAGGACGCCGCCAGCCCCCACACCATGATTCTCTACGAGTCGCCGTATCGCGTCGGCGCCACGCTGCGCGCCGCGTACGAAGCGCTCGGCGACCGCGAGGCGGCCGTGTGCATCGAACTCACCAAGGTGCACGAGCGGGTGGCGCGAGGGTGGCTTTCCGATCTCGCGGCGGAGTTCGGGCGCGGGCCGGTCAAGGGGGAGGTTGCGATAGTCATCGCGGGATCCAACGCCAAGTTCGCGCGGGACGCTGGCGGGGCCGGCTACCAGACGTAGTAGCCGAGCGCCCTGGCCACGAAAGAGAACTGCCTCGATTCAGGCACGGCCGACACGGCGAGTATCGCCAGGGCGGCGAGCGCCAGACCCGCAATGCATCCGGCGATGGCGTCGAGCGGTTGGTCGAGAAGTCCGTTCACCGCCTTTTTCACTATAATCCGCACCAGGCCGAAAGCGACAAGCGTGGCCGCGGCCGTTGCGATGGCGCGCGAATACGGGTTCGCGATCCATGCGGCGCTGCGCGGCCAGAGCCATGCGGCGAGCGCCGAAGCCGCGCACGAGGCGACGAGCAGCGCGAAGGCGCCGGAGAAGCCGCGGAAGAGTCCGAGGATCGCGAGGATCGCGGCGAACGCCCCCATGGCGTAGTCGGCTGGCAGCAGGTGCTCGGCCACGGTC
>JAFNRY010000079.1 GCA_017385345.1 Kiritimatiellia bacterium | reverse complement strand
GCTTCGTCTGTCCTCCTACGATGGGAAGAACGTGCGCATTACACTCGAAAACGGGGAAACGGAGGAAGGGGAATGCTTCTTTGATTCCGCCGCATACAACGAGGCAGAACTTGGGATCGAAGAGACACCCGTATATCCAGGGGATTTCCTCGTCCAGCCGGCCGAGTTCCTGCGAACTGTCTCGAATGCGTGTTGGAGCCTTTCGCATCCGGTGCGCCGCTCGGCTCGGTCCAGCGGCAATAGACATTGCGAGCTGCTATCATATGGAAATTTGCATATGAAACCTCGTGGCGGATTTCAGATCCGAAAAGCGGCATTTTAAGAAAAGAGGAAGAGAAAGACGTTTGATGCCGGAGGTCTGACCATTTGTTCGGGAACAAAGCCGAATGACATCCGGATGTCATGGGGTATGACATCCGGGTGTCATCGGGTGTGACATCCGGGTGTCATAGGGTATGACATCCGGGTGTCATGGGGTGTGACATCCGGGTGTCATTCGACTGGCATCGGCACATCTTTCCTTGATCAAGGAAGAGATTCCTTGTGAAGATCAGGAGAATTTCGCAGGATCATGATCATAAGCAAAAAAAAAGAACGGGACAATCGCCCGTTTTTTTTTCAGTAGAACACCTGCTTTGACAACCACCAAAAAAGAGTGAACCGACGGCGCGCACAGCGACTACGGCGAAGGGTCAATCCACGACAAGCGGCGTTCCGCGCGGAACGAGCATGTCGAGTTCGGCGATGTCCTTGGCCGGAATATCAAAGCCGGCCGCCGCCACGAATCTGCCCGCGCCGCCAGTCGTGCCGTACTGTCCCGACGGTTTGCGGCGCGACGATCCGTCCGCCTCCTCCGCCGCGTAGTAGCGCTTGAAAAGCGCTCCGTTGAGGAAAAGATCCACCTCGCCCGTCTTCCCATGGGCTGTCATGTTGAAGCGCGGCCGCTCCATGACGCGGACCTTGTCCCCCGGATGCAGGACGGGCGGCGTTTCCCATCCGTTCAATTTCATCATCGACGCGGGCGTCGATCCGTGCTCGGCGGCCAGCCGCGAAACAGAGTCGCCTCTGCGGACTTCGACCGTCGCGGTCCATTGCGGATTGAACAATTTGAAAAGACGGGCCATGTTGAGCGCGCCCAGCCGTGGAACAAGCTTCGCCACAATGTCGGCCGCCACGTCGCCTGGCAACGCGCGAAGAGCGTGGATGGTGGAAACCTGCATGTCCAAATCGCCGGCGCGCGAAGCCTCCTCGAGCCTGAGAATGAGATTTCTCACCCTTGGCGGCCGGCTTTGGAACTCCTCTGGGGAATACTCCGGGAGCGCGAAGCCTGGAGCGACGGCCGCGCGTCCCGGTTCCGGCGCTTCGGGCGGCCGCACGTCCCGTCCTTCGGACGCCGGTGGCGCGGACGGCGCGGCGAAAAACCGCCGCACGGCGGGCGCCGCGCGGCGCACCGCGCCGGCAGCGAACGAAACCGCGGCGATCGCGAGCAGCGTCACGGCGACCCATCGCGCCGGAGGCGGCGCGCCCCTGCGCCGCGGACGCGATGCGTCGGTTTCGACGCCGTACTTCAATCTCTCGAACGCCAAGGGCTACGCTCCCGGGCCGCAGGCTTTCACCCTTCCACCGCGCTCTGCACCGAGCTGCGCAGAACCTCGAGGCATGTACCGCCGGCGCTCTCCACCAGAAACGTCTTTTCGCGCGCCTCTTTGATCGTTCCGGTTATGCCGCCGGCGAAAACGATCTTCGTTCCGGCGCGAAGCTGCTCGATCATCTTTCTGCGCTCTTTTTCCTTCCGCTGCTGCGGACGCAGAAACATGAAATAGAAGATTGCGATGAGCAGAAGAGGCATCATGAATCCGGCCCACGGATTCTCCGGGCGCGCGGCGCCGCCCGTCGCCTGCCCTTCCGCCGGAACCGTCGCCGCCGCGGAAGCGGCGCCCTCCCCTCCGGAGACCGCGGCGCCGCCCGCCGCATCCGCCAATATGAACCAACCGCCTTTCATGCCTCTTATTCCTTTCCTTTTGTTTTGTTTGCCTGTTTCAACACGCGCCGGGCCTCGCGGCCGGCAGACGCGCCTTCCATTCGCTGAACGTGCCGTCGGCGATGGCAGAGCGCATTTCCGCCATGAAACGGTTCAACGCGTGTACGTTGTGGATCGTCAGAAGCCGGAGCCCGAGGATCTCGCCGGCGTTGAGCAGGTGGCGCACGTAGCTGCGCGTGAAGTTGCGGCAGCAGTAGCATTCGCATCCCTCCTCGACGGGGCTCCGGTCGAACGCCCATTTCGCCGCCTTCACCGCCACGTTGCCATCGCGCGTTATCGCCGTGCCGTGGCGCGCGACCCGCGTAGGTATCACGCAATCGAACATATCGACGCCGCGCGCTACGCATTCGGCCATCTGGCGCATCACGCCAAGCCCCATCACGTACCGCGGCGCGCTCTCCGGCAAATACGGAACCGACGCGTCCACTGCCTTGTACATGAACTCCTCCGGCTCGCCGACGGACACCCCCCCGATCGCGTATCCGTCGAAGCCGATCTTGACGAGCTCCTCGGCGCAATGCCGCCTCAATCCGTCGTAAACGCCGCCCTGGACAATGCCGAAGACTTGCTGGCCGGGCGCGTGCGTGCACTCCTTTGAGGCCGCCGCCCAGCGCAACGTCTGCTCGACGCCTGCCGCCGCCTTGTCGTAGTCGCAAGGATAAAGCAGACATTCGTCGAAAACCATCGCAATGTCGCTGCCGATGACGCGCTGCATATCCATGGATTCGCGCGGCCCAAGAAAAAATTCGTGCCCGTCTATGTGGGAATGGAAATGGCACCCTTCGGGCGATATCCTGCGATTCTTGGCAAGCGAAAACACTTGAAAGCCGCCCGAGTCGGTAAGGATCGGACCGTTCCAGCCCAT
>JAFNRY010000078.1 GCA_017385345.1 Kiritimatiellia bacterium | reverse complement strand
CTTTCCTACGAGGCTCTGAACGACCAGATAATGTCGATCCGGAGGGCGCTCTACCACGACCTCGGAGTGCCCTTCCCGGGCATCAACCTGTCGCTCGACCCGGCGCTCTCCGACGGCCGGTACAGATTGCTCGTCAACGAAGTGCCGGTATCCGAGGGCATGTTGCGCAAAGGATTCGTCTTCGCCCTCGAAACGCCGGAAAACCTGTCGGCGACAGGCATCGACTTCGAAAGCGGGAAACAATTCCTTTCGGGCTACGAAACCTGCTGGGTCAAGGAACCGGACAAAGCGAAGCTCGACGACGCCGGAATCCGTTCGCTCGATCTCGGCGGAGTGCTTTCGTACCATCTCTCGGGCGTCCTGCGCCGCTACGCCCACGAATTCCTCTCGCTCCAGGAGACGCGCATACTGTTCGATCATATGGAGAAAGAGGCGCCGGAACTCGTCAAGGAAGTCCAGCGCGTCCTCCCGCTCCAGAAAATCACCGACGTCCTGCAGCGTCTCGTCCAGGAAGGTGTTTGCATCCGCGACCTCAAACGCATCACGCAGACGCTTATAGAATGGGGCCAGAAGGAAAAAGATTCGGTGCTCCTCGTCGAATACGTGCGCTCCGCCCTTTCGCGCTACATCTCCTACAAATTCTCCGGGGGACAGAACATCGTAGCCGCCTATCTGCTCGACCCTTCGCTTGAAGAAATGATCCGCAAATCCATACGCCAGACGTCTTCCGGTTCGTACCTTGCGATGGATCCTGCGACCGTGCGCTCGATCCTCGCCGTCGTGAAACGCACCATCGGAGACCTTTCCAAGATACCGCAAAAACCGGTCGTCATCGTCTCGGTCGATATAAGAAGGTATTTCCGCAAAATGATTGAAAAGGATTGGTACGAACTTCCGGTGCTGTCGTTCCAGGAGTTGAGCGCCGAGATCAACATCCAACCGCTCGGGAGGCTCAAGTTGTGAACTTTCTGTTGAAAATAGTGCGCGGACCGAATGCAGGCGCCGAAGCTGCCCTCCCGGACGGCATATCGATAACGCTCGGCAAAAGCGACGACTGCGACATCGTCCTCGCCGATCCGACATTGCCGGATGCGCCCATGACACTTGAGGCGAAGTCCGGCGGCGTCGCGCTGGACGGCAATGAACTCAAACCGTTCCACGTGCAAGAAGCCGGCTCCACGGCGTTCGCCGTAGGCCCGGCCTCGGGAACATGGGAAACGCTCGTCTGGCCGGAACCGGAAGAGCAAAAGGCTCCGGAGGCGGCGAAACCGGCAGAAACCGCGCCCGCCCCGAAATCAGAAGCGAGCGAAAAAAGCGAAAAGAAGAAAAGCTCTGGATGCCTCGGCTACTCCATCGCGCTTGTTCTGCTTATTCTCGGCCTGGCGGCGGCCGGATGGTTCTACAAGGACGCCCTGTCCGACCGCTACGACAAGATAAAGGACAAGATTCCGTGGGCGGCACGGAATGGCAGCGAAAGCGAGTCCGCGGAAGAACCGCCGCGTTCGCCGGAAGAATTGCTTGGAGACATCTCGGCAAAGTACGGGCTTTCCATGTCGGAAGGCGGCGGACGCGCAAAATTGTCGGGCGACTTCAAGACAAGGGCGGAGCGTCTTGCGGCCACTGCCGAGGCATTCGCGGCGAAACCAGGCGTCGAACTGGACTTCTCCGATGCGGAATCGCTCAAAACGGCCGTCGAAGACACGCTTGCGCTGGTCGAAGAGAAAGATTTGCGCATTGCGTCAGTATCCAACCGCGTCGTCGCGCTGACGGGCAGGGCTATCGATCTTCGCCGCGCGCTCAAAGCGCTCGCCGCCGACGTGCCGGCGCTCGGAAATGTCGATTGCCGTCTTGTTTCCATTCCCTCCGACGGCGTCAAGCGCGACACCGGCACCGACACGTGGGATTTCTTCTCCGGAGCGGGCACGGCGCGCAACG
>JAFNRY010000077.1 GCA_017385345.1 Kiritimatiellia bacterium | reverse complement strand
GCTACAGGTATGGCGTACGAATCGAGTTCGAACAGCGGGATGATGCCGGCGAGCAGCTTGTCCGCCGGAATGCCGTCCGCCCTGAGGGTGCGCTGGCATATGGTGTGGCCTGGGAAGTGGGCGTCGGAGATGATTATTTCGTCGCCGTGGCCCATTTCGGCGAGGGTTTTGAGCAGATCCGGCGAAATTACCGGCGATATTCCTTTGAGCATGGCTCCTCCTTGATTGTACTGTTCTGTTTGCAGCGGATGCGCCGCGGCGAGTCCATCGCCGAGAGCGTGGCGGGCGGCGGCGTAGGCCGCCGCCCCCGCCGTCATGGCGATGAATCCTTTGCGCGTCGTCTCCATCACTTGTTCCAGATGATTTCGTTTTTGTCGCCGCCGTGCGTGTCGAGCCACGCGAGCAGGCAGTTCCAGCTCGCCATGGAACGCGCGTAGTTGTGGCCGCATTCCGGCTCGTTGAACGGATTGCGCCTCTGGCCGTCGTGTCTGTCACGTATCGCCTTGACGACCTTGACCGCTTCGGCGTCCATTCCCTGGTAGATCATTTCCGCTGCCGCGACATATTCGAAACCGGTCATGACTTCGCCGAAATACGGGAACGGCGTCTGCAGCCGGCCGCGCGGCCAGCTGCCCATCAGCAGGCCCGCCTCGTCGCCGCCGCAATAGATGCGCATGTTGTTGAAGTGCTCGGAGAAGTCTTCCAGGAAGTTGTACTTCATGATCGACTCGCAGGTCTTGCGGAGATTCTCCTTCTTCGCGAGATCGCCCAGCCCCCAAAGGTGCGCCGTCTGCTGGCCGACGAGCTGGTCCACAAGGCAGCATTTGCCGAGCTGGAAGGGGACGTCTTCGTGGCCCTTGACGAGTATCTGTTCGTAGTATTCGCCGTTGAACAACTCTTCGTCGATGCGTTTCGTGCCTTTCTCGTAGATCGAACGGCACTCCTTCGCGAACGCCTCGTCCTTCACCGCCTTGGCCATCTCTTCGGCCGCGCGCAGCGCCCCGAGGTACCAGAAGCCCATCTGCGAGTTGGGGCCGTAGTAGTTTACGTCCATGGTGTTGTGCTGTTCGCCGTCCATCAGGCCGCTCTTGTCGACGTCCCATCCGCCGCGGCGCCATCTTGCGTTCCAAGTCCATTTTTCGGGCGCGATCCACGCGAACTCGAGCGCTTTTTTCACGTTGGGCCAGATCGATTCGAGCCACTTGTCGTCGCCTGCGATCTTCCAGTCGCGGTACGCCTTTATGATGCATCCCATCTGGCCGTCGGCCGCGACGCGCCCGTTGTAGCGCGGCGCGAACGGAAGATCGACGCGGAAGTCCATCGCGCCGTTTGCGGGATTGACGGCTTTGTTGAACTCCACGTCGCGCATCGTCCTGGCGAGATCCGGGAACAGGCACGCCACCGCGTTCTCGTAGTTCCAGACGTGGGTGCATGTTCCGTAGCACGAACCGGAATGGTCGCTCACGCCCTCCCAGCCGAGCAGATGCCCGCTCGGTATGCGGAAGACGGTCTGGCTTTTCAAGACGCTCAGGTTCGAGAGCGCGGCCTCTTTGATCGTCAAGGGAGCGTCGAGCGCCACGATCTTGCGCGTGAACGCGAGCGATTCTTTTTCAAGCGCCGGAAGCCTGTGCACGATTTTGCCGGCCGCGTCCCACGCGTCGGTGTAGAACTGCGAATACCAGTTGCCGACTATGACTTTGTCGTTGCCCCACGCCGTCATGTTGGGGAAGTTCCACGTGAATGCCCACTTGTACGGCGTTTTGCCGCCGGCCGGCACGGTCTTCTTGAGGCATATCCCGCCGCGGAACGCCTCGCCGGGCGTCTTCAGCGGCGAAAGTTCGCCGTCGTCCGACAAATCGTCCCAGAAGTTGAGGATCGTCTGGCTCCATCCGTCGGGCACGCAGGTCTCGCGGTAGGTGACCTTGCCTTCCTTGTCCGGGGTCGAAAGTGCGAACGAGCCGTACGCCGGCGAGTTCGTCGCTACGCCGCCGGACGGGCACAGAAGCCCGCGCAGTCCGTTCCCCTCGCGGTAGAAGATCTTGTTGGCCCGCTCCATCGGGCTTGGATTGCGTCCGTCGCGTCCGTCGTTGCCGGAAATGTTGCGCACGTATGCGCAGACGGAAACTTCCAGCGGTTCGCCGCTGAGGTTCTCGACGTCGTATTCGAGCGAGGCGACCGGCAGCGAGCTGTCAGCGCTGTTGCCCGGGGTGAACGGCGAAAAGCCCTTGATATCGACCCGAACCGGCATCTTGCCGTCTTCGAGATGCACCGTTCCGAACGGGAACGCGCTGTCGAAGGAGGCGGAGGAGAAGCGCGGCAGGCCTGCCTGCGGATGCGTGCTCCCGTGCCCGTGGCCGTACATTTCGTCGGGAAGCAGGGGGCCGGCGAGCATCTTCGTCCACGTGCGGTCTTTCCCTTTCACGTGGATCGCGAAGAACGTGCTTGAAATCGCGCTGCCCGTCGGTTTGTTCCCCGGCATGCCTTTGTTCGCGCGGTTCTGGATTTCCCATTCCACCAGTTCGCCGCGTCCGTCGAGGGAGATCGATCCGCATCCGATGCCGCCGAGAGGCAGGGCCACGCGCTTGAGGTGTTCTCCTTCGAAATGCCTTATGGACGGCCATTCCCCGTCTGCGCACTCCCCGCCGCAGCCGCGTACTGTCGTCTTTCCGCCGCATCCGGCGAGTGCAATCGCAGTTGCCATTGCCGCCGCTCCTTTCACTATTTCTTTCATTCTTTTTCTTTCTTTCCGGTTGTCCGTTTGTCGTGTCGCGCGCGCCGCGCATTCCGCGCGTTTTGCGCTATGCGCGGCGCCGTCCGGCGCCGTCCTCAAGCGAGCGACGCGTAGAGCTTTTCGATTTCCTTCACCGTGCATTCGCGCGGATTTCCCGGGCGGCACGCGTCGGCGTAGGCGCTCTTCGCGAGGAAGCCGATGTCTTCCTTCTTGAGCACGCCTTTGAGGTCGCGCGGAATGCCGACCTTCGCCGCGAGTTTTTCGACCGCGCCGATCGCCGCCGCCCGGGCCTGCGCCAGCGTCATTTTCTCCACGCCTTTCACGCCCATCGCGACGGCTATGTTGCGGTATTTGCCGCCGGATTTCGCCGCGTTGAACTTCATCGCTACGGGAAGAAGTATTGCGCACGCCTTGCCGTGCGGCATGTCGTAGAGGGCCGAAAGCCCGTGCGCCATCGCATGGTCGATGCCGAGCCCGACGTTGGAGAATCCCATGCCGGCTATGTACTGCGCGAGCGCCATGCCTTCGCGCCCTTCGGGCTTGTTCGCCACGGCCCCGGGAAGATGCAGCGCTATGAGCCTGATCGCCTCTATGTGCATCATGTCGGTCATCGCGCACGCGCCCTTGGTGATGTACCCCTCTATGGCGTGCGTCAGCGCGTCCATGCCGGTGAACGCCGTGAGCGACGCAGGCATCGACGACATCATGTCCGGATCGACGAACGCCGCCACCGGTATGTCGTGCGGATCGACGCATACGAATTTGCGCTTTTTCTCTTCGTCGGTGATTACGTAGTTGATCGTCACCTCCGCCGCCGTGCCGGCGGTGGTCGGCACCGCGAAAATCGGCTTCGACGGCTTCTTCGTGGGCGCTACGCCTTCAAGGCTGCGCACGTCGGAGAACGAAGGATTGGCGGCGATTATCCCGACAGCCTTGGCAGTGTCTATGGAAGAGCCTCCGCCGATCGCGATTATGCTGTCGGCCTTCGCCTTTTTGAAAGCCTTCACGCCGGCTTTGACGTTTTCGATGGTCGGATTGGGCTTTATCGAATCGAAAAGCGCCCACTTTATGCCGGCCTTGTCGAGAAGCTTCGTCACTTTGGCGGAAATCCCGGCTTTGACGAGGAAGGGATCGGAGAATACGATTGGACGCGACAGGCCGCGCGCCTTCAATTCCGAAGGTATGGATACGATCGCTCCCTGCCCGTGGTACGAAGTTTCGTTCAGTATGATTCTCGCCGGCATTTTTGTTTCCTCCTGTGTTTATGTTTGCGTTCTTTCGGATTATATCAAAAAACGGTCGAGGAATCTGCCTCCTCTGCGCCCCGTGAACCGTCCGCGTTCGTATTCGGCCACGCCGTTGACCATGACCAGTTCCACTCCCGCCGCGAAGCGGTGCGGGTCGGCGTACGTGGCGAGCGCCTTGAATCCGTCTTCCCTCCAGACTGCAATGTCCGCGAACGCTCCCTTGGCGATCAAGCCTCTGCCGGGAAGCCCGAAGCGCTTCGCCGGCTCTCCCGTCATGCGCCTTACCGCCTCCTCGCGCGTCGCTCCGAGCGCCCGCAGCCGCCGGTAGAACTCCGGCATCGTCCCGTACGCCCTCGGATGGGGCCAGTCTTCGCCGAGCGGACCTTTCGGCGAACGCAGCGACGCGTCCGACCCTGGCAGAATCCATTTTTTCGAAAGTATCTTCCCGAGATTCTCTTCGCACATTCCGGAGAAGAAAGCGCCCGTCCGGCAAGAATCCTTCTCGAGTATTTCGCATACGAGCGCCCCGGCCCCGCGCGCCCCGGCCGCGCCGCTCTCGAGG
>JAFNRY010000076.1 GCA_017385345.1 Kiritimatiellia bacterium | reverse complement strand
GGATCGGACCCGCGACCCCAACATTAAAAGTGTCGTGCTCTACCAACTGAGCTACAGTCCGAGGTCGTATTTGCGCGTATTTTATCAAAGTCGCTCTCTGTATGCAAGCGTGCGTGCGCTTGAAGTTTATCATCGCTCGACCCGTCGCCGGCGACGGCAAAAAAGCGCGGCAACCGCCCGCCGAAAACATAAGTGAAAGGGTATCTTGCCCGTTCATATGGCAGAAAATGTCTTCGGCAACGGGCAGGCAGCCCATTCTACATATGCAGGAAGCCCGTTCCTCTTACGCCGGCAAAGGGGCGATAATTGATATTTTTGCATCTTCGGAAAAAAGTCAAAATGTGCAATTATCGATTGCAGGGATTTTGCCGGCATTTCACTGAAAAACAAAATGGCGAGGATAGGGACGATCCGGGGCGGCGTTTCCTCCGCCGAAGTTCGCCGTCGCAGTGCAGGGCCGGCGGGTGCATAAAACAGCCTTTTTGTTATATGCAATTTATTAGAGACTATTTTGGATTTTCAATAGATTATTCGGCCACGAAATTTTGCAACGCCGGATCGCGGCTTAAAACGTTCGCGAACATCCGGAAAAACCTTCTCGATCGTTTGGTCAAATGATCCTGAAGGTTTGGGTAAACGTTCCTGAACGTTTGACCAAACGTTCGGGAACGTTTTCCGGAAAGAACGGGAGCTCCCCGCCAAAACTTCACGAGACAAAATAAGAAACCATTCTATAATTTGCAAAAATGCATTTTTGCAGAATATGAAGTTATCCGTCGATGTTTCATTTATGTATTTGCGGGATAAGGAAGTATCCGCGGGAAAGGCGCGGCAGCCGGCCGTAAAAAACAGGCGTATTCGCCTGGTGAGTCGAGGCAAGGCAGTCAGTCAAACACAAAATTAGCATATGCGGTCGATGATTGTGGTACAATAGTCGATAGTAAAGCGAAAGGAGCCGGGAAATGGGAGAGAAAAAAGAGAAGGGCGATGAAGTAAGCTACAACAATCTTTGGAAATTGTTGATCGATCTTCGCATGACCAAGACCCAAATGCGACTCGCCGCCGGCATTTCGACTGTCACGCTTGCCAGGATGAACAAGGGATTCGCCATCCGGGAATCTACGGTCGAGCGGATTTGCAAAGCGCTCGATTGCAAGCCGAAAGATATAATGTCCGTTTCCAGAGCCGCGAAGAAGAAGGGCGCCGCCAAGCGCTGATCCGAGGCGTCTGTTTATGCGCGATCGCGGCGCCGTATAAAGCGGTCTATCTGGCCTTTTGCCTGGGCAAGCAGCATGGAATAGCCGTTTTCCACGCGGCAGCCGGCGGTTGCGGCGCGTTGCATCAGCGGCGTGACGGGCGGGTCGTATCTCAAGTCATAGACCGCCTCGCCGCCTGTGAAAGCGTATTCCGGAACTGGATCGACCGGAGTGGCGTTCACTATCAGCGCGAATCCTGCGGTCAATGGGCGTCTGTGGAAGGTTTCGACGGCGGCCCCGAGCCGCACCAAGGCGTGGCGGACCGCCTTTGCGGCCCCGCCGGCGCCGAGCAAGGCGGTTTTTACGCCGCGCAGATCCTTTCCGCCCCAGAAAGCGCATATCGCCTCGGCGAATCCTTCTTCGTCCGTGTTGTATCCGTACGTCCGCCCGTCCCGGAAAACCACCGTGTTGACGGCGCCGATTTCTTTCGCCGCGGCGTCTATGAAGTCGAGCCGCTTCATTATTTCTTGTTTGTGCGGAATCGTCACCGCCAGCCCTTTCGTGTCCGTGCGTTTCGCGTATTCCAGCATTTCGTCCACGGTTTTGGCGCGGCAGATGGTCATTTCGGCCTTTGCCCCTGCCGCCGCGTATGCCGCGTTGTGTATTTCCGGACTGCGCGAAACGCGCAGGGGCCATCCGGCCACGGCGAAGTGGTCCATGCGGAACTCGTTCCAAAATCCCGGATAGGACTTTGCGACGCAGTCT
>JAFNRY010000075.1 GCA_017385345.1 Kiritimatiellia bacterium | reverse complement strand
GGCAGTTTCTTGGCGATGCCGTCGGCGATTTTGGCGAGCGTCTTCGTCGGCGCGAATCCGATGCCGCAGGGCAGACCGGTCCAGCGCAGTATCTTCGCACGCAACCGCCTTCCGAATGTTTCGCAATCGCATCCGCGCCGCGAGGGCGGCGTTATGAACGCTTCGTCGATTGAATACTGCTCGACATCGACCGCTTCGTCGGCCAATATCGACATCAGCCGGCGCGACATGTCGCCGTAAAGTTCGAAGTTGGAAGAACGGAACACGAGTTCTCCCGACCGCTCGCGGCTCTTCAACTGGTAGTAGGGCGTGCCCATGGCGATGCCGAGCGCCTTGAACTCGTTCGAACGCGCGATGCAGCAACCGTCGTTGTTCGACAGCACGGCGACGGGCCTGCCTGCGAGCGCGGGGTCGAACACCCTCTCGCAGCTGACGAAGCAGTTGTTGACATCGACAAGCCCGATCATGGCGCCTCTCCCGCCGTTCTACCTTGCTCCGGCAAACCGGTGGATGCAGGCCGTAACCTTGCCGAAGTAGTCAAGCCGGCTCCCCGCGGAGACAACTATGGGTTTGAAGGCCGGATTGGCCGGCTCGAGCCTCGTCTCCCCGCGCGCCCCGCCCGGACCGGGCTTGCCGATACGGAGCGTTTTCACCGTGAACTCTCCGTCGATGCAGGCAATGACGATATCGCCGGAAGCGGGCCGCAGCGAACGGTCAACGACAAGGATGTCGCCGTCCCGTATGCCTTCGCCGACCATCGAATCGCCGGACACGCGGACGAAGTACGTCGCCGCCGGACGCTTGACAAGCAATTCGTTCAGGTCGAGCGGCGGCTCGGAATACTGCTCGGCCGGCGAAGGGAACCCGGCCTGCACCTGGCCGGAGAGACTGGATTTCGCAGACATGCGTCAATGCGCGTCGAGCCATGTCGGGCCCGATGCGATGCCGACTTCGAGAGGGACGCCGAAATCGATCGCGGATACCATTTCGCGGCGGACGATCTCCTTCACCGCGTCCACTTCGGCAAGCGGGACGTCGAAAACGAGTTCGTCGTGTATCTGCAAAATCATTTTGGCGCGCAGTGCGGCGGCCGAGAACGCCTTGGAAATATTCACCATGGCCACCTTGACGAGATCCGCGGCAGATCCCTGGATCGGAGTGTTCACGGCGTCGCGCTCGGCAGCCTGGCGCGCGGTGGCATTGGCCGAATTGATGTCGCGCAGGGTACGGCGGCGGCCGAGAACCGTTTCGGCGTACCCCTTCTCCCTCGCATCGGCCACGGCTTTCTCCATGTACGCCTTCACGCCGGGATAGAGCCGGAAATACGATTCTATCAGCCCGGCCGCCTCCTTGCGGGGCACCTTGAGCCGCTGCGACAGCCCGAACGCGGATATGCCGTAGATTATGCCGAAGTTCACCATCTTGCACTTCGAACGCTGCTCGGGAGTGACAAGCCCGGGCATGACGCCGTAAACGCGGCTCGCCGTATCACGATGGATGTCTTCCCCGTTCCTGAAGGCCGCGAGCATGGCCTCGTCGCGCGAAAACGCCGCCATGAGGCGCAGTTCAATCTGGGAATAGTCGGCCGACACGATCGCATGGTCCGGGTCGCGCGCCACGAACGCCTTTCTTATGCGGCGGCCGCGCTCCGTCCTTACTGGTATGTTCTGGAGGTTGGGATCGGCCGATGAAAGCCGTCCGGTCTCGGTGAACGCCTGCGACCAGGTCGTGTGGATCCGACCGTTGGCGTCGATGAGCGCCGGCAGTTTGTCGATGTAGGTGGATTTGAGTTTGGTGCAGGCGCGGTATTCCATGATATCGCGCACGACGGGATGCGCGCCTTCGAGTTTCGTAAGCGTCTTTTCGTCGGTGGAATATCCGCCGGTGGCCGTCTTCTTCACGCCGGCGACGGGCAGGCCGAGCCTGTCGAACAGCAAAACCGAAAGCTGCCTGGGGCTGTCGGGATTGAATCCCGGCCCGGCAACGTCGCGTATGCGCGTGACGAGAGCGAGGATTTCCCTGTCGATTTCGCGAGACTGCTCCTTCAAGGCGTCGATATCTATTCTGGCGCCTTCGCGCTCCATATCGACGAGAATCTTGACCAAGGGCTCCTCGGCGCGTTCAAGCGCGCCGAGCGCGCCGTTCTTCTCGACTTCCGGGCGGAGCGCCGCGTCGAGGCGCAAAGCAACGTCCGCGTCCTCTGCGGCGTAGTCCAGTATCTGTTCCGGCTTGAGAGCGGCCATGGATAGCTGCTCCCTGCCGCGCGCCCGTTCGCCGACGAGCGATTCGATCGGTATTGGCCTGTAGGAGAGGAAACGTTCGGCGGCCGCGTCGAGCGAATGACGCGCGGCGGCGTCGAGGCAATAGCGCTCGAGCATCGTGTCGCGCGGCGGCCTTGCAAAGCCTATGCCGTGCCTGAGCAGGACCGATATGTCGAACTTCACGTTGTGGCCGACGAAGGTCTTGGCCGGGTCGGCGAAGAGAGGCCTGAACAAATCGACGAGATCGCCCGTGACGTACCATGCCTTTCCGGGCGCGGAAGCCAAAGAGAAGCCAACGAGTCTGCAATGGTGCGCGTCCGTGGGAGGAAAGCCGTCGTGCGCGGCCGTTTCGGTATCAAAAGCGATTGCGCCGGCGGAGCGCGAGAGTTCTTCGACGAGCGACAGCGCGGCGTCTTCCGTATCAACGAGGCGGTAGTCGTGCGGCCAGTCGGCGAGCGTGGCCGGCGCCTTTCCTCCGCCGTCTTCCGCGTCGCCGGCGCGAACAGCCGCGTCCGGCGCCGTTGCGCGCCCGTCGCCGAGCATCGCGGCGGCGAATCTCGACAATTCGTATTTCGAACAAAAGGCCGCGAGGGCATCGCTGTCCGTCCTGCCGGTGCGGCACGCTTCCCAGTCGCACTCCACCGGCGCGTCCGTCCGGATCGTGGCCAGGAACTTCGACATCAAGGCGTCGTCGCGCGAAGCGGACACTTTTTTCGCGAGGGCGCCCTTCAATGACGGCGCCGCCTCGAGCACGCTTTCGAGCGACCCGTACTGCGCGAGCAGCGCCGAAGCCGTCTTCTCGCCAACGCCGCGGATCCCCGGTATGTTGTC
>JAFNRY010000074.1 GCA_017385345.1 Kiritimatiellia bacterium | reverse complement strand
CGTTCGTGCTGGGCGGCCGCGGCATGGAAGTCATCTACGACGAGCAGATGCTCGGGGAATACGTGGCGAAGGCCGTCGGCGTCACGCCGGACAGGCCCCTCTACCTCGACCGGTTCCTTTGCCACGCCCTCGAATGCGAGGCCGACGCCCTCTCCGACGGCAAGGATATCTTCATTCCGGCCATCATGCAGCACATCGAACTCGCCGGGGTCCATTCCGGCGACTCGGCGTGCGTCCTGCCGCCGGTCACCATACCGGAGGACAACAAGGCCACTATTCTCGACTACACGCGCCGCATCGCGTCGAAGCTCAAGGTCGTCGGCCTCATGAACATGCAGTTCGCGATCGAGGACGGCAAGGTTTACGTGATCGAGGCGAATCCGCGCGCGTCGCGCACCGTGCCGCTCGTCTCCAAGGTCGCCGGCGTCCAGATGGCGCGCATAGCGACGCGTCTCATGCTCGGCGAGACCGTCAAGTCTCTCGGCCTCGACAAGCACAGGACGATTCCCTACTGCGGCGTCAAGGAGGCGGTGATGCCGTTCGAGAAGTTCCCGGAGGTCGATCCGGTGCTCGGGCCGGAGATGCGCTCCACGGGCGAGGTTCTCGGCCTGGCGGACACGTTTGCACTCGCCTATTTCAAGTCGCAGGAGGCCGCCGGAATGCCGCTTCCCACCACTCCCGGCAAGGTTCTCGTTTCGCTTTCGGAGAAGCCGGCCGACGCGGCGACCGCGGTGCGCCGCCTCGCCCAGCTCGGATTCGAGGTTATCGCCACGGAAGGAACCGCCAAGTGGCTTGAAAGCCACGGCATAGCCGCGAAAACCGTGGCGAAGATCGGCGAAGGGCGTCCAGACGTGCTCGATGCTATCAAGAACAGGGAAGTGAATCTTATAGTCAACACGCCTTCCGGCAGGCGGGACGCGAGGGCCGACGACTGCCGCATCAGGCAGGCGGCGATCAAATACCGCGTTCCGTATCTGACGACGATAGCGGCCGTGTCCGCGGCGGCGGAGGGCATCGGCGCGGCGATGGGCGGCCAGGGAGAGGTCCGCTCCCTCCAGAGCTACCACGCCTCCATAATCCAGTAGGGACGGACGGGTGCGATGATCGACAGCGTCGGAATCGTGGAGCGCAAGACGCTCGAACTGGACCTGCCGGAAGGCGGGTTCCGGCTCGAGACCGGCGGCGTTCTGCGCAAAGTCGAAGTCGCGTACGAAGAGTGCGGCGCGCCGCTCGCCGGAGACAACGCCGTTTTCATATGCCATGCGCTCACGGGGGACGCGCACGTCGCCGGAATAAAACCCGGCGAGGAAAAGCCGAGCGGATGGTGGGAGTCGATGGTCGGTCCCGGAAAGGCCATAGACACGGACAGGTGGCACGTGATATGCGCCAACGTGCTCGGCGGATGCAGCGGAACCACGGGGCCGATGTCGATAGATCCGGATACGGGACGCCCGTACGGTTCGCGCTTTCCGAAGCACACGCTTTCCGACACCGTGGACGTCTATCGGGCGCTGTTGGCGCAGCTCGGCGTCAAGAAGCTGGCGGCGCTCGTCGGCGGCAGCTACGGCGGCATTCAGGTCATGGACTGGATAACGCGGCACCCAGGCGAGATGGAGAAGGCCTGCATAATAGCCTCGTCCGCCTCCCTCAACACGCAGGCGCTCGCTTTCGACGTGGTGGGGCGCGCGTCGATCACGGACGATCCCGGGTGGAAGGGAGGCGACTACTATCTCGACGGCGACGGCAAGGGCCCCGCGGCAGGGCTGGCGTCGGCGCGGCAGCTGGCGCACATAACCTACCTTTCCCGCGAGCTGCTTCAGAGCAAGTTCCAGCGTTCGCTGCAGAAGAACTTCGTCGAAGCCCCTCCGGAGGAGCGTTCCCGGCGCGAGGCCCAGTTCAAGACCTTCTTCCAGATCGAGAGCTATCTCGACTACCAGGCGGAGAAATTCGTAAAACGGTTCGACGCGAACAGCTATCTGCACATCACGCGAGCGATGGATCTTTTCGACGCGGCCGACAGGTACGGCTCTCTCGACGCCGCCTGCGCGCGCGTCGAGGCCAAGTGCTTAGTCGTTTCGTACGGCAAGGACATCCTCTTCGCGGAATGGCAGTCCAAGGACATCGTCGCGGCGCTCCTGCGCAACGGGAAAGACGTTTCCTACTGCCATATCGCGGACGGCGCCGGCCACGATTCGTTCCTGACGAACACCAAAGACCTTTCCGGCGTCGTGGGCGGATTTCTGGGCGGCGCGCCGCGCAAGACCATGAACTGGCAGAGGCGGCTCTACCGCAACGTCGCCGCCATGATTCCGGAGCGCGCGCGCGTGCTCGATATCGGCTGCGGCGACGGAGCGCTGCTCGATCTGCTGAAGCAGGACAAGGGCGCGGCGGGCGACGGCGTGGAGATAGACATCGCCAGATACAAGGAGACGATAGCGCGCGGGAACAATGTCCTGTGGGAGGATTCCGACGCCGGGCTTTCCGTGGTGCCCGACGGGCGCTACGACGTCGCAGTCTGCTCCGACACCCTTCAATCGGTGAAGAATCCGAGGCGGCTCCTGCGCGAAGCGCTTCGCGTCGCCGGCGAGGCGATCGTATCCTTCCCGAACTTCGCCGCGTACAGGATAAGGCTCGTTCTCGCGTTCAAAGGGCGCCTGCCGGTCTCGAAGGCGCTTCCTTTCCAGTGGTACGACACTCCGAACATCCATTGCATAACGCTCAAGGATTTCCGCGCCCTCTGCGACGCGGAAGACATAGAGATACGGGAAGTACGCGCCGAATCGCGCCATCTGGCGGGGAAAGCGCTGCTTGCGCTGGGATTCAAGAATCTCGGCGCTTCGCGCATAGTCGCGCGCATAGGGAGGAGGAGCAGAAAGTGACTTTGCCGCAGAGAGTGGCCCACATCGTGCGGCACGGCATGGCCGCCCTCCATCCGTGTGTTTTCGGCGAACTGGACACGAGAAGGCCTATCGCCGAGATGGAGGCCGATTTGAAGCGCGAAATCGCCATGATGCTTCCGGGCGCCGACGCGGCCGGAATCGCAGCGCGCTTCGCCGCCTCCCTGCCCGAGATACGCCGCATCGTCGATACCGACATAGACGCCGCGTACATGGGCGATCCCGCTGCCACGAGCCGCATGGAAGTGGCGATGTCCTATCCCGGCGTGTACGCCGTTTCCGTCCAGCGCCTCGCCCACGCGCTCCATTCGCTCGGCGTGCCGGTCGTTCCGCGTATCATGACGGAGCTTGCCCATTCCAGGACCGGCATAGACATACACCCCGGCGCGAAGATAGGCGAGAGGTTTTTCATCGACCACGGCACAGGTGTCGTCATCGGCGAAACCACGACCATTGGCGACAACGTGCGTCTGTACCAGGGCGTCACGTTGGGAGGCCTGTCGTTCGAGAAGGGGCCGGACGGCGCGCTCGTCAAGGGTTTGAAGCGCCATCCCGACATAGAAGACAACGTGGTGATCTATGCGAACGCCACCGTCCTCGGCGGCGATACGCGCGTCGGGCACGATTCCGAGATCGGCGCGAACGTCTGGCTGAAGGATTCCGTGCCGCCGTTCTCCCGCGTATATTGCAAAGCCCCAGGCATCGTAATTAAGCACATCGAATCGCGATAACACTTTCCCCCGAGGTGAAAGACATGGCATGGTTTCTTGATCCAATGGCGGGCGCGACCTTGAAAACGGTTTTGGACAGGCATGGAAAACCTGTCGTCGCCTTTCTCCGTCCCGATGCGGCGTCGGCTCGCTGGCGCTGGAACGCTTTGCGTGCCGGTTTTGCGCAAGAGTTGACGGGGGGGGGGGGGGTAAACTATAAGAAAAATGTAGTAAACGCGCTTTTTGGCCGGTTGCAGGCCATTTTGAACGGCAGGATGCATTGTGGCCTGCCGTTTTGTATTTCCGGAATTGCCGGGGCCGCTATTCAAAGCGGTTGCAGCAACAGCCTTTGTTTCCTTTCCATCTCTGAAACACAGAAGGAATACTGCCAATGAAACAGTTGATTGCAAGCGTTGCTGCCGCGATGGCAGTGGGCGCGATGGCGGAAATCACCAACACCGTGAAGGTCGCGAAGTTCCACCAGTCGTATCCCTATTCGGGCAAGGCGACGGTCGAATACACGGTGGGCGGCGAGCTTGCCGCGAATGCCGTTGCGGAGATCGTGATTTCCACGGACGACAAGAGCGCGACTTTCAAACAGAAGAATATCGTTCCTGGAGCGAATACCAATGTGATCGACTTCGCTTCGTCCTTCGGTGGCGCGCTCGTTCTCACCAATGCTTCGTTTGTCGTGACGATTGAGCTTGGCGGGGTGCAGTTGTGGGAGAACGGGCCGTACTGGGCGGAGTGCAACGTGGGCGCGGAGAAGCCGGAGGACTACGGCTGGTACTTCTGGTGGGGCGATACGGTAGGATATGCCCGGAGCGGCGGAACATGGATCGACAACTACTATTGGTACTCTGGTGTGACATGGGTGTCGAGCAAAGGCCAGCAAATGACCAGCAGTCCGTTCTCGTCGTCATCGTGTCCTACCTACGGCAAGTCCAATTCTGCGTTGCAATCGGCGGGGTACATCGACTCTACTGGCAATCTTGTAGCGGCGCACGACGCGGCGACCGCGCATCTTGGCGCTCCGTGGCGCATGCCTACCATCGCGGAGTTTCAAGCGCTTCTTGCCAACTGCACTACGACATGGACGACCCGCAATGGCGTCAGCGGGTACCTTTTCACCGGCAAAGGCGACTATTCGAGCAAGAGTGTCTTCCTTCCTGCGGCCGGCCACGGCGACCACTCGTGCCTCAGCAGCCCCGGCTCGTGCGGCTACTACTGGTCTTCTACGCCGGATTCGGCTAATTCCAACAACGCGTCGGACCTCAACTTCAATTCGAGCGACTTCTACCGGTACTACTTCTACGACAGCCGCTACCTCGGGCAGTCTGTCCGTCCAGTTCGAGGGTTTGCCGAATAGCGCGCGAACTGCGCGCGTATTCGATTCTGGAGAAGAGCAATGAGAAAGTTGAGAGTTTTGTGTTGTAAACTGGCCGTGGCGGCGCTGGCGGCGCTGCTTTCGGCGTCCGCGTCGGCGGCTACGCTGGCGCGGCAGTGCGGCGCCTTCGGCATCGTCACGTATGATCCGGCTCCTGTTACGATGGCGACGCCGGTCATTTCGCCCGAAAGCGGCAGGATATTCGAGAGCTCGCTTACTGTGACGATTTCGTGCGAGACCCCGGGCGCGGCCATCTACTACACGACTGACGGGAGCGAGCCGACGAAGGACTCGACGGCGTACAAGCGCTTCAAGATTTACGGCAAGACCACGATCAAAGCGGTCGCGTACGACGCCGAAAGCGGCCTGTACAGTCAGGTGGCGACGGCCGAGTACGCGCTTGGCACGTGCGCAAACCCTGTGATCGCCCCAGAAGGAGGTTCTGCGGTTGCGGCCGAGGGCGGGTATGTGTTTTACCGCAACGGGCAGACGGTGGCCATTTCCCGGAACGGCGACGAGGGGACGATTCGCTACACTCTCGACGGCACCGACCCAACCGCCGAAAGCGCGGTTTATTCGGGGGCGATCACGCTTGACGCCATCACCACGGTCAAGGCGAAGGTGTTCTCCGACAGCTACTTCGATTCGGATGTCGTCACGGTTGCCTTTGTCCGAGAATGGGAACAGGTCGCCACGCCGGGAATTACGGTGGCGTCCACCTTCACTAGCTCCAGGACGAAATGCGAGATCGCCTGCTCGACCGAAGGCGCGAGAATCTTCTATACGTTGAACGGCAATATTCCGACTTCGCATTCCACGCGGTACGCGGGGCCGTTTTACATCACCGAAAGCTGCACCGTAAAGGCAATCGCCTTGCTGAGCGGATGTCTCGACAGCGAGGTGGCGGTGAAGACGATCACGAAGGAGTGGACGATCGGGGACACGATGGGCGCGCCAGACCATGCGTTCACGACGGGCGGCGACAAGTTGTTCTACCGCGTGGAGGATGCGTCCGCGCCGGACGGCGAGGCGATGCATTCGGGCGACATCGGCGACAGCGCCGAGTACGGGGCGTTCACGCGAACGGTACTTTCCACGACGGTGACCGGGCCGGGCACGGCGAGCTTCTCGTGG
>JAFNRY010000073.1 GCA_017385345.1 Kiritimatiellia bacterium | reverse complement strand
TCAAGGCGGCGACATGTCGTCCGGGTCTCTATTGAAAGAGCTTGCACGGGAATCGACCGATCCCAGCCACCAATTCGCGATGCTGGACCTTCTCGAGCAAATGCTCGGCGAGGGGGAGGCAAACCTTCGCGACGCATTGAAGCAGGCGCGGGCAAGCTTGATGGAGGCGAAAGGCGCGGAGGTCAAAGCCGGCATCAACCTCGCAGAAGAAGTCAACGCCCGCGCGTCAACGCCGGCAGAAATGCAGAATCTGCGCGACATGTACCGCAGCGAGATCGTCGGCTTCTCCAGCCCGCAGGACTGCTTCAGGTCGCTTATGGAGAACCGCGGACCAGGCGGACTCAAAAGCGCGATCGACTTCCTTATCGCCGGCTGCGGCGCGGACCTCAAATCCTCGACGCCATCGCTCGAGCCGTCCGCTCTTGGACGGATTCTCACCGATCTCGGTTGCGTGCAGACGCTCCAGACGATGTACGAAAAACTCGACCAGCTCGCAATGCGGATGCAAGCGCAGTTCGGCGAGCGGTGCTTCCTCGGCGGGGAGCAGCTTTCCGCCCGGGTACTCGACCTGACGGAACAGGCGTTCGTCGCCGCATCGGCCATCGCGCACCTCGTGGGCGACTGCGGCATGCGGAAGCTTCTGGCGCAGATGGATTTCACACGCGAGCTTACGCGACTGTTCAGAATGCTCTCCCCGCGTCTCTTCTCGAAAGAAGGCGACCGGCAAAGGCTGGTCGATGCGGCGCAGGAGCATCTGGACGGACTCGTGGAACGCGAAAACGGAGACGGTTCGATGGAGGAATCGGCATGACGGCGCCGGCATGGATAGAGGGCGCGCTGCGCGATTTCGGACGCGGTGCCGGACTGCCGGATTTCACGCTCGACGGCCGGGGCGTCGCGGCGATACGTTTCGAAAACGGTTTTTCCCTGCGCTTCGAATACACCGGCGAGGAATTGGCGGTCGAAGTCGCAGTGCCGGCGCCGGACGACCCGGCGACGGCGAAGCGGCTTCTTTCTTACGCGCAGCCTGCGGCGCAGCGGGGCGTGCAAACGAGGACGGCGCGGCTCACCAAAAGCGCGAGCGCGGTCTTCGCGACGCTCGTTCCCGCACAAGACGTGACTCTACCGGCCTTGAACTCGGCATTCGATACGCTCTGGGGAACGGCAAAGGAATTCGGAGGCGCGGCATGAGCGTTGGAATATCGCGCACTGCGGAACCTTTGCGGTTCGACACCGGAATCGGCAACGCATCGTTCGCCGAAATAATCGACACGCCCGCGGCCGGCGAGCCCCAGAAGTCGCTCCTTCCCGGTTCGACGACGGTGACGCAGGCGATAGACGCGCTCTTCCCGACGGAGAAATCCGTGCGGGACGAAATAATGGGAGCGCTCGTCGCCGGAAACACGGTGACGCTGCGAACGCCGGGAGGATTTGGCGAAGCGGCGAGAAACGCCGTCAAGGCGCTGCGCGCCGCCGGCACGGAGGCGGCGGACGCCGCCGCGCATGAAATCGAAACGCTGATCGCGGACGGCGATCTGCTCGAACACTACAGAATGGCGCTGCTGGAGACGTAATGCCCGGAAAACTGGCCAATTTCTCAAACGTCTTCTCGAGGTTCGGCGACCTCGTGCTCGCCTTCCTCGTAGTCTGCATCATCGGGCTTCTCATCATACCGCTGCCAACGCCGATGGT
>JAFNRY010000072.1 GCA_017385345.1 Kiritimatiellia bacterium | reverse complement strand
CGCCAATATGCTGACGCCGATCTATAACAAGCACTTTTTTGCCGCGCAAAACGGCCTCGTGAGCAAACACCGCGCCATACAATCCAGCCCCGACTACAAGATAATCAAACAGCTTCTTGTCCTTTTTTTCCTTCATTTCACTTTCACCATTTTCATCCCGTCGGCAGAGAAGGTAGACTTTTCCGGCCAGTGGCTGGAATAAAGAAGGAAATGCTATGGGAAAAAGAGTATACTTTGCGGAAAAAAGTTAAAAAGGACATGATTGGAGGAATATGAAAAAAACATACGGCTATGCAAGAGTTTCATCCAAAGACCAGAATGTCGCCCGACAGCTCGACGCGATACTCGCGGCGGGCGTCAAGAAGGAAATGGTGTTCATAGACCATGAATCGGGGCGGGATTTCAATCGCCCGGCCTGGAAACGCCTCTGCGCCAGACTGCGGCCCGGCGACGGGCTTGTCGTGCAAAGCCTCGACAGGATTGGCAGAAATTACCGGGAATTGCTGGAACAATGGCGTTTTCTCACTTATGTCAAAAAGGCGACGGTGACAATTATCGACGCCCCTTTCATCATGTCGAAATCGCCGGAGGATCTCACACAGAGGTTTCTGTCCGACATAATGCTGCAACTTTTGTCTTACGTCGCCGAAACGGAAAGAGTGTTCATCAAGCGAAGGCAGGCGGAAGGAATCGCGTCCGCGAAGGTGCGTGGCGTAAAGTTCGGCGCGCCGAGGAAAATCCCGCCGGATGCCTTTCCAGCCGTCGCAGCCGAATGGTCGAAAGGGCTTATCTCGAAACGTATTGCCGCAAAACGGTTGAATGTCTCGCGCGATGTTTTCGACCGCTGGATGCGCGAATGTTGAGCAGAACAGACTTCCATTCAAGATCGACCGCGCGGAGCGTACAGGTGTAAGTGGAACGGGCATCCTGTCTGTTGAATTTGACAGATAATACTTTGAAAAACAGGATGGAAGCCAGTTCCACTTATGTTTTTTACGATGCGCGGTCGATTTGACCGAAGATTTGGTATAATAAGTGGCAAGGTTGGCCGGAAAAGTCTGCTTTTTCCGCCAATATTCGGATAATGGAGAGCAAAGAGGGAACAGTATTGACGGTTGTCGTGCCGGTGTTCGACGCCGCGCCGTATTTAAAGGAGTGTCTGGATTCGGTTTCCCGGCAGACGCTGCGCGACATCGAAATAATCTGCGTGGACGACGGTTCGACCGACGGCAGCGCGGCGATTCTTGCCGGATATGCGGCGCGGGACGCCAGATTCAAAATCTTGTCGCAACAGAACAAAGGACAGGGCGCCGCGCGCAACGCCGGCCTCGGACTCGCCCGCGGCGAATACGTCTATTTCATGGATGCCGACGACGTGCTGGCGGCCGACGACGCATTTGAACGGCTTGCCGCACTTGCCGAAAAAGAACGGCTGGACGCGCTTTTTTTCGATGCGGAAACCCGCATCGACAAAGGGGTCGCCGCGTCGCCATCGGCCGTCAATGCGGAAGACTACATCCGTCGCCGCGACTATTCGTCAGTCTCGACCGGACGGGAACTGTTTTCCAGATTTCTCAAAAACCGCGAATACACGGTAAGCCCGTGCCTCGTGCTGCTGCACCGGCGATTCCTGGACGAAAACGCCATCCGCTTCCCCGACGAGCGTATTTTCTACGAAGACAACATCTTCATGACCCGCGTCCTTCTCGCGGCAAAGCGGACGAGCCACCGCCCGTGGAGGTTGTACCTGCGCAAAATCCACGCGAACAGCACAATCACGTCAACGCCGACAATGCGCCACCTTCAAGGCTATCTCGCATGCTACCGCGACGCAATCGCGCTCGCGGCGCAGGGCGGATGGGACAGGAAAACGCTCGCCGCGCTGAAAAGCCGGGCGAGAATCTACAAACTCAACGTCCGGAAACTCGCAGAACGCGTCCCGCTGGACGATGCGGCGAAAGCGGAGCTCGCCCCGATTCTCGAATATCCGCTGCGGGAAAAGGCGGTCAACGCATTCCACTGCCTCCGCGAACGCGGCCTCGTTTTCACGATAAAGAGAATCCTCTTCGGGCGCATGCCGTAGAACCGCCCGCCGGAAAGCCGGACCGCCCCCGTCTCTTCACCCATCGCCGACCGAAACCGCCGGACTTCTGATATATTCGGCGAAGAACGGATCGCCTATGAAATATCCGCTCTCGTCGCCCTCAACAAGACCGGCGTCCCGTACGACTTTCAACGCCGTATTGACCGTTGACGACTCCGAGAAAACGACTGCTTCAAGAGAACCTCAAGCCCGTATCTGAACGGATTGGCCATCGATTTCTCCTTTCACGCTACACGCTACATATTCTGCCGCAAACTTATGTTGTCGCGCAACAGCAAACTGACGCGATTTCAAATAACTTGATTCCGCGTCAGAACGCCAATCATCCTTTTTCAGAACCCCGGACGTCCTTTTAAAACGTGCAGACGCCGCACGACTCTGTAAATCCGGTTGACGGCGAAAAGACGCGGCATCGACATCATCAGCGAAGTTTCACATTGTCAAGGAAAGACCACTCGAAGACCTTTTCCTTCACATCGTAGCTCGTACGGTCTCTGGCGATTCTCACGACCATCATCTCTCCATCGTGTTGGACAACGGATTCGTTCGAATTATATGTCGCCAATATGAAATGGAATCGTTTCCCGGGCCACAGCTCATGACAGACTTTGCCGAATTCCCGCAAACACCCGGTATGCAGCCTGTACACGCGACTGACTATAAACAGTATTTCGCTCGAACGTTCGATTCCCTCCACAAGCCGGTTGACCCGTCTGTCGAACACCTCCCGGAAACGTTCATATTCCCCGGGTTCTTCGATCGCGCTTTTGAAATGGTGGATGAAATTGTAGCCTGTCGCAATATCCTTGTATCCGTTCTTTATCCCCTGTATCGGCCTGAGGTTCTCCTTGAGCGCCATCCCCGCGAAACGGCAGCGCAACTGGCGGGCGAGATTCACCACAGCCGTCTCGCCGTCCGCAAAACACCAATCGAACGGCAACGCATATGGACGCAACCCCCTGAGTTTCTGCTGGCTTGCGGCGATGCAGTCGCCGCCAAGCGAACATATCATATCCACCGTCAGCTTCCTGTCGTCCATGATGCTCCAACCGTTCCATTCGCGCCCGGCGGGCTTTACGTACAAAGGCTTTTTCCCGTTTTCCGCAATCTTCGTCCCCGAAACTTCGGCCACAGCCCGGTTGTCGCCCGATCCAGCCGGGAGCGACTTCCTCGTCCGAAACCGGGATGCCGCGATCTTCCACAGCCGGGAAAACGCCATGTCGAAAACAACACTGATCGCTATCGTTGCGCCAAGACACGATAGAAAATACACATATCTGTTGGAAGCGATCGCCGTTCCCTTGAAAACCCACATTGGCAGGCGTTGGAACACGTATATTCCAAAAAGGTGCCTCCCGCAAAACGAAAGCACCGGACTGCTCAACCTTATCCTCATCGAAGCCGCGGCCAAAACCAACGCGAACACCACCGCCGCGGTTTCGCAGACGGCGGTCGACCGCCATTCCATCCTCAGCATGCAGAACGCGACCGCGCCTGCCGCCAGCGCCAGCGCATAGGCGACCGGCGACGAGACAAACTTCTGCAGTTCCCGGCGCGACACGGAGAACCAGCAGCCGGCAACGTAGGCGAACAGGGTGTTGTACACGTAGTCCGGCCTGCAATAGGACAACACGTCTATCAACAGCAATGTGAGACCGCTCAATATCGCCAGCGAACCGAAACATCTGGGATCGTCCTTGCGATCGATCGAGATGAACGATATCCAAGTCAACGCATACAACAGAACAATCGAAAAGACATACCAGTTGCTGTTCCCGGCGCTTGTCCATCCGAGAAACGCCAGCATGATCTGGCCGGGCTGCAACGTCAGTCCGGTCAAGGGCGCGGCCAACACGTAGATGGAAACCGCAATTGCGAACTGGACGGCCACCTTCAGTATCCTGCGTACCGGAAAAGAACGCAGATAGGATTCTCCTTTCCGCCGTATCGATTCGCAAACTCCGTATCCCGAATAGAAAAGAAACGGAACCACGATCATCTGGCCGAGAAAACCCCGTACCGCGAGATAGCGCCCGTCGCATTCCGGAATCCGCGGTATGTACGCGATAAAATGCGACATGAACACCAGCAGAATGAAAGCCCCTTTCACCGGCATTGTGGAATCCGCATCAATGTACTCCCCACCGGCCGGGCGGGGACGGAAACGAATCCCGGCAACGACCAGCGCGGCGAAACACAACAGCACATAATTCATCTGGTGTCCCTCTTCAACCGTTCCTCGATACGCTCGTACACACGCTGCGAAAATGATGGGCAGCCGCGATCGAAATAGGTGTCTGCGACAGCCGCCTTGTCCGGCTCGAGACGGAAGCCATCGGCGGCATAATGTTCGAGCCGGGCGACAACGTCCGCCGGAGAGCTGCATATATTGTAGAAATTGCGCTGCAACGACAGCGCGGAATCCACTTTCCCGCCGTCCTGGTGGTTGGCGCGGTCCAGCAACGGGTCGTCGGCGTCGGGAATCCAAAACACCGTCGGCTTGTGCTGGAACATGAAATCGCAGGAGACGCTCGAGAAGTCCGTAACCAGGCCGTCGGCATTGCGTATTTCGTTTGAAATCTCTTCCTGTCCGACGATCGACACTCCGTCGCCCAATTCTATTCCGTGCACATGGTCCATCAGGCTGTGATGCAACGCCACATGCAATTCAACGCCGGACTCCGCCAGCTTCTTTCTGTTCTTTTCCGAAAGCAGCGCCGTCAGTCCCTGCCAGTAGGCCGACGCTTTGATATATTCTCCGCCTTTGTTCAGGCTTTCTCTCCAGGTGAACATCACCAATACCGTGAACGGCTCTCCCGTCCTGTGCGGACGGACCTTTCTCAGCAGGTCGTAACGGGGGAGTCCGCCGATGAAAAGCTCGCTTTCGCCGGGCGCCACGCCCGGTCCGTCGATCAGCGCCCTCTCTCTTTCCGACGATACGTTGCAGTCGTTGAATACGCCGTGAAACACCGCCCGGACAGGTTCCGTGAGACAGGTCCCGATCACGCCGTGCTGCAGAAACACGTACCTGCAGCCCGGCAGTTCCCGCAGCCATCGATCCATATAGGTGTGGAATTGCCATTCGACCACGACCGCGCGGGCCCGTGCGAAGATGTCGGCGTACTCGAGGAGTTCGTCGCCGCGGCAGTCCGTCTTGGTGAAAATCACGTCCTTAGTCATCTCTTTCGCGCGCAACCGCTCCGCGAATCTGCTTTTCGACCACACCAGATATCTTGAAGGAATCCCGTGATCCTGAAGCCACCGGAAAAACGTCCACGAATCGATCGGATCGACGTTCAAGCCTTTTATCTGGCCGGCGACGACATACATATCCTGCTCGCAGGACTTTCTCGCCGCCTCGATGGAATGCAGTTCGGCCTTGTCCACGACAGTTTCCGGCGGCGTATCCGGCAACTCGAATCTGAACCATTTCTTGTAAGGCGAGGCGTAGAACCAATCCCGCACTTCGGAAGAAGTCCGTACATGGTACTTGAAATCTATGGCCATTCGATCGGCGCAGGCGTCCACGTATTTTTCCGGATGCCTTCCGAGGTACAAGTCCCTAAACAGCGCCGCTTCGCGCTCGAGATACTCGATTCTCGACCGCACGGCGTCAACCGTGACGCTGTTTCCCGACAGCCTCGCCACCGCAGACATCGGATTGCCTTTCCGGTAATAGTATTTGACGCGCCTGCTGCACCACGCCCTTTTGATCCTCGGAATCAGGCTGTACATGAAAAGCGCGTCCTCTCCAAGTTTCACCGGTTCGAACCGCAACCGCGGAGTCTCAATCACCGATCGTCTGATTACTGAAAAACTGGCGGAGACGCTGAACCTCCACACCGGGAGCTCGTCAAACGAAAACACCTTTTCAAATATCCAGTCGCCGACATGATTGCATATGCTCCAATAGGCATATAGAACCTTACGGTTCCGGGTGTCGAAACAGCGAAAATCAAAAAAGAAGATGTCCAGGTCTTTCGCCTCGAATGTGTCTATCGCGGTCTGGGCCAGATCGAGCTCCACCCGGTCGTCGCCATCGACGAACGCCACGTAGCGGCCCCTTGCCATATCCAAACCCCGGTTGCGCGCGGAACTCACGCCGGAATTCTTCTGGTGCACGACTCTGAACCTTGAATCCGCTGCGGCATAACCATCCAGTATCTCGGCCGACCCGTCGACCGATCCATCGTCAACGCATATTATCTCAATGTTGTACTCGCTCTGGCGGCGCAGCGACTCCAGACAGTCCACAAGATATGCTTCGGCATTGTAAACCGGAACGATGAACGTCAATTCCGGCGTCGCCTCCGTTTTCATCTGCAGCTTCTCGAGAAAACCGTCATCGACGGCATGATTGTATATGGAACCCAGCGCCCGGTACAGAAAACCGTCGTGCGCGCCAGCCATTTCGATGTAGCGCCTCAGTTTCGTCCAGTGCAATACGGCCGATAGCTTGCCCAGCGTATCCTCGCCGGGGAATGCCATGGAATAAATAACAACTTTCTCCATGACCCATGTGACGCATTGATAATTGTCGCCAGAAGCGACCATCCAGGCCTTGTTCACAATTCTATCGAGAATCATCTCGTGATCGCCGCCGGAAATCGCCTTCGCGGATTTTTCGAATTGCCCGGCTGCCTTGTCGCGGATTTTTTGCTTTTGCGAAGGCGGAGCGGCTTCGCCGATAGACCGCATGATTTCACGGTCCTGCATGAAATAGAACGGCAGAAACTCGCATACGAGCCCCCAAACCGGTCCTTTCTTCGGCCCCATATCGACATGGTACTTCCGGTTCACGAATCTGCGCATGCAACCGAAAGGCAGGAATTGCTTCACCAGCCCCCGCACCCGTTTCATCGCCTTACATTCCATCCGGCGCTCCGTTCCGGTTGCGCTTCGTCTCTTCCAACGCGCGCTCCGCGTTCTCGAGCCTCCTGAGCGCAGCCTCTTTCTCCCAGAAAACCCTGGAGAATATCTCCTGTCTGTATGAAGACTGGAGAACCAGATACTCCAGCGGCGTACTCGCCCGCCTCAGATGTTCGATGGCAACCCTTGTCTGCTCGTTCAATACGTTGCCCGTCTTCAATTCCGAAAACGGAGGTTCCGAAAGATACAACTCCTTGAGCAGCCGCCAGAGCTCCTGATACGCCTCTACGTTCTTTATGCTATTGAGCGTGTAAAACAGCGAATTCGACGCTGCGGTCGCGAATCCTACGGCGAAACTACCATCCTTTCCCCTTTTCAGCAACTCCGCCCCCAGACGTTTCCACGCCTCGAATACGGAACGTGGCGTCCGATGATTGTTCGCCTGCAGATTCGACGCCATTCCTGTGCGGTAATGGTACAACGGTTCGTCGATAACCACCATTCGCTCCGATTCGACCGTCGCCAGACATCCGAACACGACGTCATTGGACCTCTCGATCTCCTGAAAGGCGATGCTCTTGCCGCGTATCAGCGATGTTCTCACAATGCGATTCCACGGCGCCTGGTTGAACGCCGTGAATACTCCGCTGCGCAAATCCGCCGCGCCGAACGCACCCTTCATATCCCGTACCGCCCTCGGGAAGGCATTCTGCGAACCGTCCCTGCCTGTCCGCATGTCGTACGTCATGTACCGCCATATGACCGTATCCGCGTCGTGCGCTTTGGCTTTGGCGTACGCCTTTTCGAAGAGCGTCAAGTCGCACCAGTCGTCGGAATCCACGAAGCCGAGATACTCGCCCGTCGCGACGGACATGCCGGCGTTGCGCGCGGCGCCGGCGTTGGTGTGTTCGCGGGAAATGACTTTGACACGCGGGTCCTTCGCCGCATATTCGGCAAGAATCGCCGGCGATTCATCGGTCGAACCGTCATCCACGCAAATGATTTCAACGTCGCGCAGTGTCTGGTTCACGACAGAATCGAGACACTGCCTCAAATATGGCGCAACATTGTAAACCGGTATGACGACCGAAACCTTGATCTCTCGCGAACCTTGCACTTCTCTGCTCTTCATCTCCCCGATACCGGCGGAAAAAGCGGACTTTCTCGGCCAACCTTGACACCTATTATACCAAATCTATAGCCAAACCAGTCGCGCATCGTAAAAACACAAGCAAAACGTGCATCTTATCCGTTTTAGATGGCAAAAATATCTTCAGCAACAGGCAGGATGCCCGATCCACTCAAGCTTTATTTGCAGGGATGGGCACATTTCCACTCTCTTTATTCATGTTTTATTATCTTTTTCGCATAATATGCTCTTTTTACACGACGAATTGTTTCGCTCGACCAAAACTGGCCGGGAAAGTCCACTTTCCCTGCCAGACGCCAGAGAGAGGAAGCGTGCGCATGAGTAGACATATAATTTTGTTTAAAT
>JAFNRY010000071.1 GCA_017385345.1 Kiritimatiellia bacterium | reverse complement strand
GTGCCACCGTAGTTGTTCACCCATGCCCCATACTGCAGATCCATCCTGGATTGGAAAGAATAGAACGGCATGAAGCGCGTATCCGAGTTGCTTGCCGTGCGCGAACCAAGCAGGCACACGTCGCCGCCGATCTCTTTCCCGGCGCGGTGATCCTGAACGGGGCCATGGACGGTTCGTTCCCCGCCCACTCCCCCAACCCTCTTTCGCCCGAGGCGTGGAGGCAGGCGGCGGACGCGGTGAAAGCCGGGTCGCTCGATTGCGCCGTCGTGTTTGACGGCGACGCCGACAGGGCGGTGTTCGTCGACGAGAACGGCGCGTTCGTGCGCCCGGATCTTCTCATAGAGGCGGCGGCTTCGGAATGCCCCGGATTCGGGCCGGGGGCCAAGGTCCTGCACGACGTGAGGACTTCGCGCGGCACTGTCGAACTTCTGCGCGAAGAAGGATGCGAACCGGTGATGGTCAGCGTCGGCCACGTGTTCGCGAAGAAGGCGATGCGTGAAACCGGCGCGGTATGCGGCGGCGAACTCGCCGGACACTACTATTTCAGGGATTTCTTCAATTGCGACGGCGGCGCGCTTGCCGCGATGCGCATACTGGCGGCCGCCGCGAAAGCGAAGAAGGCCGGGATGGCGTTTTCGCGCTTCGCGGCCCGCGCCGGCGCGAGGTACGCCAACACCGGAGAACTGAATTTCCGCGTCGAGGACAAGGACGCCGCCGTCCGGCGGGTCCTCGCGGCCGCCGCGGCCGCGTTCCCGCGCGAAACGGCGCGTTCGACGATCGACGGAATCCGCGTCGAATACGACGCAGGCTGGTTCAACATAAGAAAATCCAATACCGAGCCGTATCTCCGGGCCGTGGTCGAATGCGACACGCCGGAGCGTCTGGCTCTCTGGCGCGAAACCATAACGCGGGCGGTGGAAGCCGGAGGCGATGTCAAGGAAGGGAAAGGACTATGACGAAAGAACAGATAGAGTTCATCAAGAAACTGATAGAGACGCCGACGCCGTCCGGTTCGGAAAGCGCCGGCGCGCTTCTGCTCGGGCGCCGCATAAAGGAAAAGACCGGCATACAGCCCGAGATCGACGTGCACGGCAACCTGCACGCCGTTTACGACGCCGGCGCGGAGAAGACGGTGCTGTTCGACGGGCACGGCGACGAAATAGGCTATATCGTCCAATACATCGACGACCGCGGCTTCCTGTATCTTTCGGCGATAGGCGGCGTCCGCGCGCCGCTTGCCGCGGCTGAGCGCGTCAGGATACTCTCCAAAAACGGCCCTGTGAACGGCGTCGTCGGCGCCAAGCCGCCCCATCTGCTGAAGGGGGAGGACAAGAAGCGCGGAGTCCCGGACGATCTGGCGAACATGCCGTGCGACATAGGCGCGTCGAGCCGCGAAGAGGCCGAGGCGCTCGTGGAGATCGGCGACAGCGCGGTTGTCGATTCCGGCTTCCGTCCGCTTGCCGGAACGCGCGTCTCCGGGCGCGGCTTCGACGACCGCATCGGCTCGTTCGCGATGTGCGAAGCCTTCATCAGGCTCGTCACCGCGCCGTGCAAGCCGAAAGTGAACATTCACTATGTTTCGAGCGTCTGCGAGGAAATAGGGCTCGTCGGCGGCAGGCTCGCCGCCTTCGCCGTAAATCCGGACATCGGCGTGAGCTGCGACGTCGGTTTCGCGACGGACGGCGCGTCCGCCGATGACAAGAAGACGTGCGGCGACGTCCGGCTCGGAGGTGGCGCGTCCCTTTCCACCGGTCCCATTTACCACAAGGGCCTTGTGGAGCATTTCAGGAAGTCCGGCGCGAAAAACGGCGTCAAGGTGCAGATGCACACTGTCGCGAAGGGCGCCGGCAACAACGGCTGGGCGCACAAGCTCGAGCATGGCGGGGAGGCGGTGGTGCAGATCGCCATCCCTCTCAGGTACATGCATTCTCCGGTGGAGACCATAGACCTTGACGACGTCGATAGCGTTGTCGATCTCGTGTTCCACTCCGTCGGTTCGCTCGACGATTCGTTCAATCTTCTGCCGGAGCAGCCGTGAACCCGCGGTCCGCGGTCCCCGCCGCCGCGCCGCCCGCCGGCGCCGCGAAGCGCAACCTCGCGGTCGGGCATTTTCTCAACGCGCCGTTCAAGGAGGTCTGCGCGCGGAACTTGCCGCGCATCCGCGAAACGTTCTTCGCGTGGCCGGGCGTCCTCTCGTGCAGGCCGGCGCCCGACTTCACCCCGGAGCTGCGCGAAAGGATGGTTTCGGATTTGCGCTGGGCGCGCAAAAACAGCGTTCTCCTCGACACGCTTTTCAACTGCAACTGCTACGGCGAAAGGGCAGTTTCGAGCGAACTCGCCGACTTCGCGGAGAACGCCCTGCGCGAAATGGACGCCGCGGGGCTCCTGCCGGACATCGTCACAACCACGTCTCCGTTCCTTGCGACCATGTTCCGCCGTAGCCGCCCCGCCCTCGAGATACGGCTCAGCGTGAACATGCGCGTCCACGGTTCCACCGGATTCGAGCCGGTGGCGGAACTGTTCGATTCGTTCTACGTTTCTCGGGAGATTCAGCGCGAGCCGCGGCGTCTCGCCGCCATTTCGCAGTGGGCGCGAGCGAACTGCAAGAAGATCGGCATGCAGGCCAATTCTGGCTGTCTCAGGCAGTGCGCGTTCCAGCAGTTCCACGACAACATGCACGGCCACAACCGAATAGCCCAGTCGAAGGCCGGCGAAGCGCTCGGTTTTTCGCCGTTTCTCTGCAAAACGCATTTCGCGAAGCCCGGCACCGAGGAGGACTTCCTCCGCGAAACCTGGCTGCGGCCGGAGGACATGCCGGAGTACGAGCCGTTCGTGGACGTCGTGAAGCTCGCCACGCGCCGCCACCCGGATCCTGCCGCGATAGTCGATGCGTACGCCGGATACAGATTCGCGGGCGACACGGCCGCGCTGATGGACGCAAGGCACGTCTTCCCGCGCATCTTCCGCAACGAGGCTTTCGATTCGCGGAAGGCGAAACCGCTCTGGGACGAAGTGAGGCGCTGCTCCTCGGCGAACGATTGCGCCCATTGCGGCAAATGCGCCGCGCTGTTGAAGGAGGTTTATTCATGATCCGCGACATCCAGGGCATCGTCGAACTGGCGAGCGCGTTCTACGGCAGCGCC
>JAFNRY010000070.1 GCA_017385345.1 Kiritimatiellia bacterium | reverse complement strand
CGGATGGACGGGTGGCGTTCTGCACCAGCCCGACGAGCAGGACCTGCTCGATAACTGGGCTACGAGGACACCGGCTCCGGCACGAAAAAGACCGCAACTCCCGTCAGCGCCGCAACCGGGAACGTAGCGTTCAACTCCGAAAACACCGCTGTCTGCCTCCACGCTCCTGGTTCCAACAACTCTTCCCATCAAAAGGGCTACATGAACCTCGGCACGGACGTCATTCCAACGGACGCGGACGGCGTGACGATTGAAATCTTCGCCACTCCTTTGCAGGCGCGCACTTGGTCGCGCATCTTCAGCTACGGATCGAGCGGCTACAATATTGACATGTGCTGGACCGAAAACGGCGACGTCAACAGGGATCTCGCAATGTTCGGGGGCAGCGACTTCCGCAACACCATGGCGCCGTTCACGCTGGAGCAGCAGTGGCACATATCCGTCGTATTCAAGAAGGACGGCAACGGCGGCACGGTGATACGCTACATGAAGCGCAATGTCGAGACGGGGAGAATCGAAAAATCCGGCATCGTGACGAAGAGCGGCTGGACGCTCGAGAACGTCGCGGCAAATGCGCCGTTCTGGCTCGGCGGATCGTATTTCGGAGCCACCGACGACGCATACGCCGACTACGACGAGGTGCGCATATGGAACGTCGCGCTCACGGACGGACAGCTCGGCCTCAACGCCAAGAACGGGCCAGACACGATCGAGTTCGAATCCATCCCCTCTTCGCTCGTCCACCGCTGGAGTTTCAGCGGCACGTTCGACGACACCGGCTCCGGCACGCACCAGACAGCGGCCATCTATCCAGCCAACTCCACGCTCGTCAAAGCCGGCGGCGCAGCGCTTGAAGTGACAGGATCCTCTTCCAACTGGCATACGGGTTACCTCAACCTCGGCCAGAACCTGCTTCCGACAGACTCCGACGGCGTGACGATCGAGATTTTCGCCACGCCCAAGGCGGCGTACCAATGGGCGCGAATGTTCACCTACGGGTACGGTTCCAGCAACGGACAGTACATCGAGCAGTGCTGGTGCCGCGGAACCGGACGGGTTGATCTTGATTACGTGTTCTTCCCCAACGGCAGCGGCGGCACTTTCACCTGGACCGACACAATGGGAACGTTCACCCTGAACGAAATGCACCATCTCTCGGCCGTGTTCACGAAGGACAAGAACGGCGGGACCTGGGTGCGGTGGATGCGCCGCAACACCACGACCGGCGAAATCGAAAAATCTCAAAGCACTCGAGTCGGCAACTGGACGCTCGCAGACTTCGGGGCTAACAATCCGTCTTTCCTGCTCGGCGGGTCCTACAACGGCACTGCCGACGCCCAGGCCGACTACCATGAAGTGCGTATCTGGAGCGCCGCACTTTCCGACGTCCAACTTGACGCCAACGCCAAGGCCGGCCCGGACATCGTTCCGGCCGTCACGGAAAGCCCCGATTCGTTCGCCGCGTACATTTCGACCGAAGACCAGGTTGGCCGCTACATCGACACCGGCCTCATCGGGCGCAGCGGCACTAAAGTGGAGGCGAAGTTCCGCCAGACAGGCGCACCCAGCCAATGGCCCGCGTTCATCGGCGTGGACGGTGCCGCCAACAACACTCGCTTTCATCCCATCGGATTCAACGGCTACTACTGTATAGACTATCAATACAGAGCAACGTCCAACACGAAATTTTACAATCCCGGCGGCTACAATGTGGATTTGACCGTTGAGTCGGACTTCAAAGCGGACGGCTCCTCCGTCATCACGGTCAAAAACGCAAACGGCGTTGTGGTGGCGACGGACGAACAAACCGCTGATCCTCTCGACACCGGGCGAAACATGTACCTCTTCGCCTGCAACGGCAACACCTGGCTGGCAGACTACTTCTACGGTCGTTGCTACTACGTGAAGATCTGGCAGACCGACGGCAACGGCGACTACCAGCTCGTGCGCGACTACGTGCCGTGCGTCAAGGACGGCGTAGCGGGACTGTACGACAACGTCTCAAGCACGATTTTCTATCAGGAAATCGGCAGTAGCCCGTTCGGATACGAGCTATCCAACCCGGCCGCCAGCGCCACGTGGAACGGGTCGGATACGTCCATCGCCACGCCCGGCAACTGGCTTTGCTACGACGAAAACTCCGCAAGCATCAACAACGCCCTTCCTTCCTTGAGCACTGTCGTGACGGTCGATTCCACCAATCCCGCTCCGTCGGTCGATTCGACAGTTGCCTGGAGCAAACTCTATCTCGGCAACGCCTCCGGCACGAGCGGCGCAATATCCTTCTCCGGCGACGCCGCCGCGCAGTTCGGCGAGCTGCGCATCGGCAACAGCGGAAACGGCAGCATGACCGTCGGCGGCAACGCCACAGTGACGGTAACCGGATCCGGCTACTCTTCGCTCGGCAACGCAAGCGGCAGCAGCGGCACGGTGACGCAGACGGACGGCACGGTCACGACCGGAACCCACTACGAAGGCTTCAACGTCGGCCGCGACGGCACCGGCACGTACAACCTCTCCGGCGGCACGCTGAACGTGAACCAGGCGCTGCGCATCGGCTGGGGCGGCTACTCGTCCGGGAACAAATTCAACATGACTGGCGGAACGCTCAACCTCGGCAACAACATATTCATCCTCGGCGACTGGGCGCAAAACAACGAATTCAACATGACCGACGGCACGATAACTTGCGGAAGCGGGCTATGGTACATCGGTGGCTACGACTCCAACGGAGGCGGCAGCACCGGCACCGGCACGTTTACGCAGGACGGCGGCAACATCACGCTCGACAATACCATCAGCATCGGCTACCGGAGAGGAACAGGCGCGTATGTGATGAACGGCGGCACTCTCAGCGAGAAATGGTGGATATCGATCGGACAGAATAGCGGGACGGGCACGTTCACGCAGAACGGCGGCACGGTCACGCTGTCCGGCGGCACGAGCGGCTCCAACCCCCACTGCTGGATCAGCCTTGCGTCCGGCAGCAACGGCACCGGAACATACACGCTGAACGGCGGCACGCTCGACATCGCCTCCGGCATAACGTTCGGCGAAAACAGCACCGGCGGCACCGGTCGCTTCGAAATGAACGGCGGCACGAGCATTCTGCGGACGATAGTGAAAGCGAACGAGAACGTCGCGGCGACGCTCGCCCTGAACGGCGGAACGCTGCGGGCGAAGATATCCAACGCCTCGTTCCTCGACAGCCTCGGCGAAGTGACGGTCGGCAACATCACGATCGACACCACGGACAACTCCTACGCGCTCGGCGTCACCAGCGGCACGACGCTGAAGGTCACGCCCGACACGGCGAAGCCGGCGATCACGCTGACGGGCTCCGGCTCGCTCGACCTTTCCGGCACGACCGTGGATCTCTCGGTGAAACCTTCCGCCGCTTCGTACGTCCTGGCCAAGGTCGCGGACGGCTCGACGGCGACGTTCGCCGCCGCTCCCGGCTCGGTCACGGTCAACGGCGCTTCCGGCACCGGCTGGAAAATAAGGTTCTCCGATGACGGCAAGACGGTCCGCGTCATGCGCGTAGGCCTGTCGATAGCCATCTACTGACAAAACGGGCCCTTCGAAAAGAGGGCCTTTCCGGCACAACACCCGGATGTCCGCTGCGCGGCATCTGGGTGTTCTTTTTTATTGTACACGATGCCTCGAGAATGACACCCGGATGTCATAGGGTGTGACACCCGGGTGTCATGGGGTATGACATCCGGGTGTCATGGGGTATGACACCCGGGTGTCATCGACAAACGATCCTGAACATTTAGCCGAACGCACAAGAGAGAACGGTTCAACGCCCGTGTTCTTTCTTCACAGAGACGGCGAACGCCTCACCAAACCGACCGGCAGGTCGGTTAAGTACACCCAACTTGAATCGTATGTTTCGTTCGTGCGCATACATCCGTTCTTCGACGGCAACGGACGGATCGCGCGGCTTCTCGCCAACCTGCCCGTCCTATACGCGGGCTTTCCGCCGATAGTCGTGCCGTCCGAAGCGCGGCTGGACTACATCCGCGAACTCTGGGCCTACCAGCGCGCGGTCGGCGTAATCAGTCTCGCAAACCGCGAACTTGTGCCGGAACCGTCGCGGCTCGACAATCTGCGCCGTCTTGCCGGGGAATGGTGGCGGACGACGCTCGATCTCGTAGCCGAAGCAAAAGGAAAACGGGCGTAGGCGAACCCGGACGCCTGCCGGCGCGTTCTTTGACGAAACGGGCCGCGGTATGGTAACATATCCGCACCGTAAACGGTCGAGCCGCGGGCGAAGACCGAACGGACCAAGGAGCAAAGAAAAAAATGTACGGCAAGTTCCAGGCACATCTGCAGGAAGCGATTGCGGATTTGAAGGCGAAAAGCCTCTACAAGGAAGAGAAGACGATAGCTACGGCGCAGGGAGCGAGGGTGACGCTCGACAACGGCACCAAACTCCTGAACATGTGCGCGAACAACTATCTCGGCCTTGCGAACCATCCCGAGATAATCGAAGCGTCGCGCAAGGCAATGGAAAAATACGGCTACGGCATGGGATCGGTGCGCTTCATATGCGGAACCGACAGCCTGCACCGCGAACTCGAACGCACTGTGGCCGGTTTCGCGAAGACCGACGACTGCATTCTGTTTGGATCGTGTTTCGACGCCAACGGGGGCGTGTTCGAAGCGCTGCTCGGGCCCGAGGACGCGATAGTCTCGGATGCGCTCAACCACGCGTCGATCATCGACGGAGTGAGGCTGTGCAAGGCGAAGCGCTACCGCTACGCGAACGGCGACATGAAGGATCTCGAGGCGCAGCTCGCGGCGGCGAAGGAAGCCGGGGCGCGTTTCATCCTGATCGCCACGGACGGCGTGTTCTCGATGGACGGCATAATCGCGCCGCTGAAGGAAATATGCGACCTTGCCGACAAATACGGGGCTCTGACCATGGTTGACGATTCGCACGCGGTCGGCGTCATCGGCGAAACGGGGGCCGGTTCCGTCGAGGCTTGCGGGGTCCAGGGGCGCGTGGACATCATAACCGGCACTTTCGGCAAGGCTCTCGGCGGAGCGAGCGGCGGCTACGTCGCGGCGCGGAGCGAGATAGTGGACATGCTCCGCCAGAAGGCGCGGCCCTACCTCTTCTCCAACGCGGTTCCGCCGCCGGTGGCCGCCGCGTCCATGAAAGCGATCGAGCTCGTCCGCACGCGCCCCGAGCTGCGCAAGCGCCTCGAAGAAAACGCGCGGCATTTCCGCGAAGGCATGAGCGCGCTGGGCTTCGACCTCGTGCCCGGGCGCCATCCGATCATCCCGGTAATGCTCGGCGACGCCGAAAGGGCCGTGAAGATGAGCGCGAGGCTGTACGAAAACGGCGTTTACGCGACAGGATTCTTCTACCCGGTGGTGCCGATGGGCAAGGCGCGCATACGCACGCAGATG
>JAFNRY010000069.1 GCA_017385345.1 Kiritimatiellia bacterium | reverse complement strand
GGCCGCAACGGAACGACGCTCGACCTCGCCACGCTCCGGGGCAGGGTCCTGCTCATCGTCAACACCGCCACGGGCTGCGGCTTCACGCCGCAGTACGAGGGGCTCGAGAAGCTCTACAAGGCGTATCACGACAAGGGACTCGAAATCCTCGACTTCCCCTGCGACCAGTTCGGACACCAGGCGCCGGGCACCAATGACGAGATCCACGCCTTCTGCGCGCTCAAGTACAACACCTCGTTCGACCAGCTCGCCAAGATCGAGGTGAACGGCCCCGGCGCAGACCCGATCTACAAGTTCCTCAAGGCCGCCCGCCCGAAGGACGACGCGACGGACGAAGCCATCGCCGGTCTCCGCGACCTGCTGAAGAAGCACAACCTCACCGGCGCCGAGGCCCCCGGCGACATCGAGTGGAACTTCACGAAGTTCCTGATCGACCGCGACGGCAACGTCGTGAAGCGCTTCCACCCGACCACGACGCCGGAAGAGATCGACGCCGAGATCGCGAAGCTGCTGTAACTTTCACCCGAAAGCTCCGTCTGCGGCTACGTCTACGACCCGGCCGAGCACGGCGGCGTCGCCTTCGAGGACCTTCCCGCCGACTGGCGCTGCCCCCGCTGCAAGCAGGGCAAGGACAAGTTCAATTCGGCGTAGCGCCCGCGCCAGAAGCCGCCCTTGCCGCGATTGCGGCGAGGCGCCGCTCCGAGGGGGTGCCACCTTGATGTCTATATGCCGATTCTCGTCAGATAAAATCGTTTATACATGCCGATTTTCGTTAGATAGGCCCGTTTGCATATGCCGATTTTCGCTAGATAACGTTTTCCGATTGCAGTTTCCCCTCTCTCGGAGTAGAATATGGCGAAAAACGGAGAACACCGCCTGATGTATATCAAACGGAAGATCGACGACGCCCTTCTGGATTGGAAGAACGACCCCGGACACAAGCCGTTGTTGCTCCGCGGAGCGCGACAGACGGGCAAGACCACGGCCGTCCGTCATCTGGCCGAGTCCTTCGACCACTATGTCGAAATCAATTTCGAGAAGAACGTCAGAATCCGCGATGCGTTCTCCGGCGATCTGGACGTCCGGGAGATCGTCGCCCAGATCGAATACCAGTCCGGCATTCCGGTCGTTCCCGGAAAGACCCTCGTTTTCTTCGACGAGATCCAGGAATGCCCCCGCGCGATTTCATCGCTCCGCTTCTTCTGCGAGGAAATGCGGTCGCTGCACGTCGCGGCCGCGGGATCGCTTCTCGAGTTCGTGTTCGACGACCTGAGCGACTTTGGCGTCGGGAGGATCCGGAACCTGTTCGTCCATCCGCTGTCCTTCGCGGAGTTCGCCGAGGCGGTCGGTTCGGGGCTCGTCCTCGACAGGGCCCGGGAGGCGTCGTTCGACGAGCCTCTTCCCGAGGTCGCCCACGCCCGGCTGCTCGGCGTCCTCAAGTCCTTCCTGATCGTCGGCGGCATGCCGGCCGCCGTCCTCAAGTACGTCGAAACGGGCAGTTACCTCGCCGCGCAGCGGGAGCAGGACGACATCCTCGTTTCGCTCAAGGACGATTTCGGAAAATACAAGACGCGCATTTCGCCGGACGTCGTCCGCCGCGCCCTCACGGCGGTCGTCCGCCAGACCTGCGAAAAGTTCGTC
>JAFNRY010000005.1 GCA_017385345.1 Kiritimatiellia bacterium | reverse complement strand
GGGCCGACGCCGGGATAGTCGAGACCGGCGGAAACGGAGTAGGTGTCTATTATGTTGCCGTCGTCGCGCTGGAGAAGCATCGTTTTCGCCCCGTGCAGAACGCCTTCCCGCCCGCCGTTTATGGAAGCGGCGTGTTCGCCGCTCTCGATGCCCTTGCCCCCGGCCTCGACGCCGACCAGTTTCACGCTCGCGTCTTCCATGAAGCCGGAGAACAGGCCTATCGCGTTCGATCCGCCGCCGATGCAGGCGATCGCCTGGTCCGGCAGCCGCCCGAAACGCTCGAGGCACTGCCGCCTCGCCTCTCGTCCGATGACGCTTTGGAAGTCTTTCACCATTTCCGGGTACGGCGCGGGGCCCGCCGCGGTGCCGATGACGTAGAACGTCTCGTCGCAGTCCGCCACCCAGTCGCGCAGCGCCTCATTCATCGCGTCTTTGAGCGTGGCGCTTCCTTCTTCCACGGCGTGGACTTTCGCGCCGAGCATTTTCATGCGCGCCACGTTCTGCGCCTGGCGTCGCACGTCTATCGCGCCAATGTAAACTTCGCACGGCATCCCGAAGAGGGCGGCCACCGTGGCCGTTGCGACGCCGTGCATCCCCGCTCCGGTCTCCGCTATCAGCCGCTTTTTCCCCATCCGCCTCGCAAGAAGCGCCTGTCCTATCGTGTTGTTGACTTTGTGCGCTCCGGTGTGGTTGAGGTCCTCGCGCTTGAGGAGGATCCTCGCCCCGCCGAGATGCTCCGAGAGCCTTTTCGCGTACGTAAGCGGTGTTTCGCGTCCGCAGTATTCCCGCAGTATCCTGTCGAATTCGCGGCGGAAGGATTCGTCGCGGCAGGCTGCTTCGTAGGCGTCCGTCAGCTCGCGCAGTGGTTCCATCAGGGTTTCGGCCACGTATTGTCCGCCGAATTGTCCGTAGTGTGTTTTCATTTTATCTGTCCTCCGTAAGTTCTTTGAGTTTCAGTCCGGGCGAAGGCGCGCGCATGAGCGCCGTGCCGATCAGAAAGGCGTCCGCCCCCGCCGCCTGCGCCGCGGCGACTGCCGCGGCGTCGTGCATTCCGGATTCCGCCACGCGTATGCGCCCGCCCGGTATCGCGCCTACGAGTTTCTCGAGAAGCGCGGTGTCGGTGTGGAAATTGCGGAGATCGCGGCAGTTGACGCCGACGATCTTCGCGCCCGTAGCGCAGGCTCTGCGGATTTCGTTACCGTCGTGCGTTTCGACGAGCGCTTCGATGCCGAGCGAGCGCGCGAATCCCAGCAGACCGGCGAGTGCCGCGTCGTCCAGCACGGCGGCGATAAGCAGAACCGCGTCCGCGCCGGCGGCGCGTGCCGCCGCGATCTGGTATTCCGAGGAGATGAAGTCCTTGTACAATACCGGGAGCCGGACGCGGCTCCTTGCCTCGCGGAGATAATCCTCGCTTCCGAGGAAGCGGTGCGGTTCGCAAAGAACCGACAGCGCCGTCGCGCCCGCCGCGTCGAGTTCGGCGGCGAGCGCGCCAGGACGGAAATCTTCGCGTATCATTCCTTCGGAAGGCGACGCTCTCTTGAGTTCCGCGATCACGCTCGCGCCTGGGGCGGCGAGGGCCGCGGCGAAATCGCGCGGCTCCGGCGCCGACCGCGCCATGTACAACATCTTCTCGAACGGAACTTTCTCTTCGCGTCTGCGTGCGTCTTCCCGCCGGGAAAGGGTCAGTTCCTCGAGTATGTCGCCCGCGCTCACGACGCCTCCTTCGCCGGGCCGGCGCCGCCGTCGCGATTCGAAATCTCTATCATTTTTTCCAGCTTTTCAGCGGCGCGTCCCGAATCGATGGATTCGCGCGCGAGCGCGAGCGCTTCGCGGTAGCCGGCGGCCTTTTCGCCGACGAGTATCGCGGCCGCGGCGTTTTCGACGGCCGCCGCCCGGTACGCCCCGCGCTCTTCGCCGCGCAGCACGGAAAGCAGGAGCTTCGCGTTGTGCGCGGCGTCGCCGCCTTTGATCGCCGCGACCGGATGCCTTTCGCCGTATTCCCCGCCGGCGTCCAGAAGCATGTTCTTCACCGTGCCGTTTTCGAGCGACGAGACGAACGTGAAGCCGTCGGGACCGATTTCGTCAAGTCCTCCCGCCCCCGACACCACCCACGAGCGCGTCGAACCGAGAGAGGCGAGCGCCCCGGCGAACGTCATGGCGAGCCGCTCCTCGGGAACGCCGACGACCTGTCTTTTCGCCCCGGCCGGGTTTGCGAGCGGCCCCAGCAGGTTGAAAACGGTTCTGAAGCCGAGCGTCCGCCTCATGGGCGCGGCAAAGCGCATCGCCGGATGCATATGCTTCGCGAAGAGGAATCCGACGCCGGCCTCTCTTATGCATTTTTCCGCCGCCGCGGTCGAAAGCGAAAGATTGTAGCCGAGGGCGCCGAGCACGTCTGCCGAACCGCACGCGGACGTGGAGGCGATGTTCCCGTGCTTTGCAATCGTCACGCCTGCTCCAGCCGCAATGAACGCCGCCGTCGTCGATACGTTGAAGGTCCCGGCTCCGTCGCCTCCTGTGCCGACGATATCGACCGCATCGACGTCCCCGAGGTCGATTTTCACTCCGGCGTCGCGCATCGCTCGCGCCGCGCCGGCGAGCGCCTCGGCCGTCGGCGGCATCTTCGCAAGCGCCGTCAGAAACGCCGCAAGTTCAACCTCGCTCGTTTCGCCGGACATGACCGCCGCGAAATACCCCTCCGTTTCCGCCGCGTCCGGCGCCTTGCCTTCGAGCGCCTTGGCGAGTATCGCCTTGCGGGCGAGCGGCGTCGCCGGCTTGCGCATCTTCCGCCCCGTCGCCATCTCGACGAGATTCGCCAGCTGCCGCGCTCCTTGCGCCGTCCCCACCGATTCCGGATGGTATTGGACGCTTTCTATTCGCAGCGTTTTGTGCCTGAGGCCCATGATTTCGCCGTCTTCGCTTTCCGCGGTGATTTCAAGGCAATCCGGAAGGGACGCGCGATCGACCGCGAGAGAGTGGTAGCGCATCGCGGCGAATCCCTGGTCGAGCCCCGCGAACAGCCCCCGCCCGTCGTGGCGCAGGCGGCTCGTCTTGCCGTGCATCAGCCGCTTGGCCGGAACGATTCTGGCGCCGAACGCCTGCGCGATCGCTTGATGCCCGAGGCAGACGCCGAATAGCGGCATCCTGCCCGCGAACGCCTTTACCGCCTCGAGGGTGACGCCGGCCGAATCCGGGTCGCCGGGACCGGGGGAAAATAGAATCGCCTCCGGCTTGAGCGCCTCGATGCCGGCGATGTCGATTGCGTCGTTGCGAACCGTTTCGGTTTTCGCACCCGCGGCCTCGAGCATCTGCACGAGGTTGTATGTGAACGAATCGTAGTTGTCGATGACGAGTATCATTTCAGCTCCTTGGCGACTTCCACCGCCCTGAACGCGGCCTTCGCCTTGTTGATCGTCTCTTCGTACTCCTTGTCCGGGTCTGAATCGGCCACTATTCCCGCGCCGGAGCGCATCGTGAGGATACCGCGTTCGAGCACCATGGTGCGGATCACGATCGCCAGATCCATGTCGCCCGTGAACGAGAAGTAGCCCGCCGCACCGCCGTATATCCCGCGCGGCGACTTCTCCAGCCGCGAGAGAAGCTGCATCGCGCGAACTTTCGGGGCGCCGGTGAGCGTCCCCGCAGGGAATGCCGCGCGCGCCAGATCGGTCGCGTCCGCCCCTTCGCGAAGCGTCCCCTTGACCGTGCTAACGAGATGCATCACGTGCGAAAGTTTAATATCTCTTCTTAATTCTTTCATCATGTATTCAATTTCCGTCTCTAAATTTTCTGACT
>JAFNRY010000068.1 GCA_017385345.1 Kiritimatiellia bacterium | reverse complement strand
CTGCTGATGACGTGGAACGAGGGCGCGCTGGAGGCGGACGCCGCCGCGCTCGCCTCCGTGTTCGACGAGTCGAGCGCGAATGGCGCGAACCCGAAGATATGGGCGGAGAATCTCGTTGGCGGCGGCGGGCGCCTCTGGCTCGATCTCGACTACGGCGCGGAGAGGCGACGCGTGAACATTCTCTGTGTGGGCGATTCCATCACTCACGGCAACGACGGCAACGAATTGTGCGGAACCGGAAAGAACGGCGGATGGGGCAACTGGCGCACGGGCCTCATGAAGAAGCTGGCCGCCGCCGGGTACGAGCCCGTCGCCAAAGGCCACCGCTGGGACCAGAGCCACGACATCTGCGGCGCGACTATGCCGGACGATTGGGTCAGCCACGCCGGCGCCGGCGGCGGGCGCCTCTGGCGCGGAACCATCGACCAGATCGAAAATACGCTCGACCAGGCGGGCGACCTCGACTTCGTCCTCTGTAAGATCGGCACCAATGACATGGGCGCCATGCAGCCGGCCGCGCTCTTCGAGGTCTGGACAAATCTGGTCTGGAAGGTGCTACGGCAGAAGACGTCCGCGAAGTTCATCGCGGGGGCCGTTGTGGATATCGCCTACAACCCGACGCTCAACAACCGCGTAGTCACGTACAATTCCCTTGTGAGAAATGCAATCGAGAGCGGCACGTTCCCGGCGAAGCGAGCGTACTTCGCCGACCTCTACACCGCGTGATACCGTCTTGACGGCAACGGCAACGAAATCCAGGGCGCGTTCTACGACGACACCGTGAACAAGCTCCATCCCGACTGGCCCAGCAACGACAAGATCGCCGATACGTATTTCGCGGCGATAGCGAAGGCGCTCGCGGACGATCCGCAGTTCACGCCCGGCCAGGCCGAAGCCGGGATCCCGGTCGCGTCCGGCGCCGCGAACAACGTCCCCGCGGCTCACCTGTCCGGCTACAGGCGCGTCCGCGTGTTCGATGTCGCGGCGCACAACGGCGAGAATCTCGCGTCGCTCGGAAGCGTGCCGTACGATTACGCCGCCGCGGAGCCGCAGGATATTGAACGCGTCGGCTACTATGTCGAACTTAAACGCAAGGACGACGGATCCCACCAATACCACGGGCTCGTCCGTTGGCTGTGGGTTTCGATGGATGCGTTCGGCGACAAGACTCTGGATACGATGGGTGTTCCGCTGTCGCTCGCGAAAAAATACCAGGGCGCGGCGACGAACCTTCGCGTGGCGAGCAACATGCCGGGAATCGATTCCACCGCCGCCGACGCTTCCGGCGTGGGCGGCTGGCTCGAGTTCTGGCCTTCATCTTACGGCGGCGGCGCCAGCGGCGTCGAGGGGGCGCCAGGTAATACGCACGGCTTCGACTGGAACGATGCGTGCGCCGGCAACGAGAGCGGCTACGGTTCGATGCAGGTGCACCGCATGACGCCGGGAGAGACGAATCCGGCGCAGGTGCTGTTCGCCTTCAACCGCTGGACGGCGGCCTCCGGGAACTACGAAATCGGAATCGGTAATTTCTCTCACGTGTCGCTCGGATCTGTCGATTGGACGTTCGCCGCCGAGAAGTTTGGCGATTCGCAGAGAATGTCCGCCGCGGCATACGAGGCGGCGCGGATCGAGATATGGGCAATGCCGAAGAAATCGAAGGGCGTGAAGTTCATGGTATATTGAAACGGCATGTAAAAACTATTGCCGGCGAAAGAACTATTTGGTAGCATGGTAGTAGTGGAAAAGGGTTTTTGTGACGAGGCGCAACCCGGGATTGCGCAAGAAGTCGCGGTTGAAAGCCGCGTAGCGGCGATGTTTGCCCCCCCCCACTTATACACACACATATTTAAACCTGCGAAGGTTTGCGGAGTGGGGGG
>JAFNRY010000067.1 GCA_017385345.1 Kiritimatiellia bacterium | reverse complement strand
GTGGGAGATAAGAGGCGTAGTGAAGAACGCCTCCTCCTCGACCGTCACCTACGAGCGGCGCACGGGAGCGCGCAACAGGGAACATCTTTTCACGGCCGTCGCCACGGTCAGTTTCATAGATTCGAAGTCCGGCCGCGTCGCGGCCGACGGCCGCAAATACAAGGCGAGAACCACCTTCCTCTCGAACGACGACACGCTTACGGGCGAAAGGGACGCCTCGGGCCGGCTGGCCGCCGACCTCGCAAGGCAGATAACGGACGATCTTGTTTCGATAGCCTCCGGCGAAGCGAAACGAACAAACGCGAATCAGTGAGGACGCCATGGTAAGAGCAGTCATAGAATTGAAGATAACCCCGCAGCGCGAAACCGGTTTCGGCAAAATCGCCGAGAGAGTGTCGCGCCACGAACAGGTGGAAGCGTGCTTCCTCATGTCCGGCGCGTACGATCTGCTGGTGTTCGCGAAAGGCGAAAGCCTCCAGGACGTAGCGCAGTTCGTCGCGCAGGATCTCGCGACGATCGAAGGCGTGCTTTCCACCGCGACGCATTTCATGCTGAAAACGTACAAGGCGGGCGGCGTGCTGGGATTCGACGGCGACGGCGACGGACGGCTTCCCGTGACGCCCTGAACGCGCGGGACGCGGCAAAACCAACAGAAGATTTCCGGAGGAACGACATCATGGCAGTAGATCTGGCGCAGAAAGCGCAAAACTTCACAAACCGCGGCAGGCAGGCGTTCGAGTCCGGCCGGTACGAGTTCGCGATGGACATGCTGATGGAGGCGGTGGCCGCGGGGCCGGACGTTCTGGAGACGCGCAAGCTCCTGCGCGCGGCCCAGATCGCCAACTTCCGCAAAAACGGCAAGACGGGGCTCGGCGCGAAACTCTCGTGCCTCATGGACAGGCAGAGAGTGCTTTCGATGGTGAAAAAAGGCGACGCCGTCGCGGCCATGGCGGAGGCGGAAAAGCTCCTCTGCAAAAACCCCCTCGACCCGGACAACATCGAAGCGGCCGTCAAGGCGGCCGAGGCGGCCGGAAAGACCGACCACGCCGCGATAACCGTTGAGGCGGCCTACGAATGCGGCAACAAGGATCCGGCGCTCCTGGAGCGCGTCGCCACCTACTACCAGATGGCCAAGAACTGGGACAAGGCGCGCGACGCCTACAGCAGGCTTTCAGAACTCAAACCCGGCGACCAGCGCATACTGCAGCTTCTCAAAAACGCCGAAGCGCAGGCGACGATGAACGACGGCTGGAACCAGACCGCCGGCAAGCGCGGCGGCTTCCAGAATCTCATCGCCAACAAAGAGCAGGCCAAAAAGCTCGACCAGGCGAACAAGGCCGTCGTCACCGGCGACGACGCCGAGGCGCTGATCGAGGAAAAGCTGAAGCAGATCGAAGCGGAGCCCAAGAACATGAACTACAGGCGCGCCCTGGCGCGCCTGTACGTGCAGAGCAAGCGCTTCGAGGAGGCCGTGAAATGCCTGCAGGACGCCATCGAAGTCTCCGGCTCGATGGACCCCGAGCTCGACCGCATGCTCTCCCAGACCCAGATCCAGTATTACGACCAGGTCATAGGCCAGTACCGCGAGGCCGGCGACGAACAGTCCGCCGCGTCGCTCGAAGCTGAAAAGAACCAGTTCGTCTTCGACGATCTCGCCGCCCGCGTCGAACGCTACCCCAACGATCTGCACCTGCGCTACGAACTCGGACTCCAGTACTACACGTACGAATACTACGACGAGGCCCTCGAACATCTGCAGCTGGCGCAGAAAAGCCCGAAAGACAGGCTTTGGGCGCTCTACTACCTCGCCATGTGCTTCCTCAAGAAGGGGCAGAACGACATGGCCGTCATGCAGCTGGAAACGGCCCGCGACGCAATACCGACCATGGACGACCTGAAAAAGAAAGTCGTGTACCAGCTCGGCAGATGCGCCGAAGACGCCGGCGACCTCGAAAAGGCGTACCAGTACTACAAAGACGTCTATTCGACCGACGTCGGCTTCGAAGATCTTTCGGACAGGATGCTCTCGGTGTCGCAGGCGATAAAGGCGAAGCAGCAAGGCTGACGCCACGGGCATTGAGCGGGATTGGCAGCCCCAAGGAGAGTCGAACTCCTCTACCAAGCATGAAAAGCTCGTGTCCTAGCCGATAGACGATGGGGCCGTTGTTTCGACGAACGGGGGAAGTATATCAAACTTCGTCCGTCGGATGCAAGCGGAAAAAACGGGAAAAACCGGGCGGGGGCTTGCGCCCGGCAAGCGGAGGCGGGCTGATGACGGAGCGTGAAGCGTATGTCGCATTCAACCTGACGGGGCAGATCGGCTCCGTAAAAGTTTCGGCCCTCGCGGAGCGCGCCGGCGGCGTCGCGGCCGCATGGGCGGCGTACCCGTCGAAAGAGGCGCGCGCGGGCGGGACGGTGGACGTTGACGCCGAATTGCGCAAGGCGCGCAGATACGGCGCGTCTATCGTCACCCCGGCCGACGCTTCGTACCCGAAGGCGCTGCTCGCCGTGCGCGGCCACCCCCTCGCGCTTTATGCGATGGGCGACATCTCCGCGCTCTCGAAGTCCGCCATAGCCATCGTCGGCACCCGCCGCCCGACCGCATACGGCCTTTCAATCGCGCACAACCTCTCGGCGGACCTCGCGGCTGACGGATGGGCGATTGTTTCCGGCCTCGCCCTCGGAATCGACGCGGAAGCCCACATGGGAGCGCTCGACGCCGGCGGCGTCACGATCGGAGTGCTCGGCTCGGCGCTCGACAGGTTCTACCCCGAAGAAAACAAGATCCTCGGAAGGAGGATCGTGGATCGCGGCGGCGCCGTGATCAGCGAATTCCCGTTCGGCAGGGGACCGGACCAGCAGACCTTCCCGCAGCGCAACCACGTCGTCGCGGGCCTTTGCGCCGGCGTGATCGCCGTCGAAGCGCCGTACAAAAGCGGAACGCTGATCACCGCCGGTCTGGCCGCCGACATGGGAAGAACCGTCATGGCCGTGCCGGGACGGATCGACAGCCCGGCGTCGGCGGGCTGCCACGCTTTGATCCGCCAGGGCGCGAGGCTCGTATGCAGCGCGAAGGACGTGGCGTACGAGATGAGCGAACTGCTGCCCGCGGCCGGCCCGGAAAGAGGCGGCGCGGAGAACCCGCCAGCCGATGGCGGAGCCGGCGGCGCGGCGACGCTGCCGCCGCCCCCCTACTCCCTGGAAGAATCGATAGTCATGCGCAATATCGACGAAACGCCGGTCTCCATGGACAGGCTCGCGGCGAAGACCAAGTTCTCCGCCGCGAAACTGAACGTGCTCTGCATGGCTCTGCGCATGAAGGGAAGGCTCGTCTTCCTCCCCGGCAACCGCGTCGCGGCGCCGCGCTCAGAATGAGTACGACACGGTGGCCGACACCAGATGCGAGAACGAATTGCGGGCGGAGAACTTGTGCGTTTCCGTCTCGCCCGACATCGTCGTAAGACTTACGCGCCTGTCGGAATCCTCCATCATCACGAGGCTGTAGCCGAGATCGAAGCGGAGCGATTCCGTGATTTTGAAGCCGAGGCCGGTGCCTATTATGTGGCGGTCGCCCGCCGGGAGCATCGTCGTGCCGTTGTTGCACGGATCGCGGTCGTAAACGTAGCTTATGCGCGGGGAAAGCCAGTCGAGAAGGTCGTATTCGCAGCCGAAGCCGAAACGCCACGCGTCTTCCCACTTGAGATGCTCCGAATAGCCGTACTTGGGGATCCTGAAGCGGATCGTCTCGACGCTGCTCCACTCCGTCCACGTGACCGCCGCGCCGAAGCGCAGCTTCTCCGTCGCATCCCAGTTGGCGCCGAACGTGACGGACTGCGGAAGAGTGAGTTTCGCGCCGGCGTGGAGGTCTTCGTGCTGGGAAACGCGCCCGAGCGGCGTGTCCACCCCGCCGCGGAGATTGAAATCGCCCTTTATGTTGTGCCTGATGCGCGAACGGTAAACGACGCCGGCGGTAAGGTTGGTGAGAATCCGGAAGCTCGTGGAAAGACTGTACCCCCAGTCCCAGGAGTCGCCTTTAAGATGGCTTTTGAGATGGTAGGCGTTGGAGTATTGCGGCAGCGTGATGCCGTAGGCGTCGTAGTAGAAGCTTTCCCCGTGATGCGGCTCTTTGAAGTTCTCGAACTGGATGTAGCTCATCCTTATGCCGGCCGCCACGCTCCACCAGTCCAGCGGCTTCCAGGCGAGGTTCGGATTGAACGTGTACTGCTTCATCGTCGTCTCGAGCGTGTCGCCGGCCAGATCCCAGTGGCGCCCGTATTTCGTGCCGAGACCGAATTCCGAATAGTTGCCCCATCCGAACGCCATGTCGAACGGAAGCGGAACGGAAGCGTAGAATGTCGGCGCCACGAACCAGCCGGGATTCATTTTCGTCTGCGGCCTGCCGTCAACATATACGTCGCAGAACGGATTGATGAAAGTAAGGCCGGCGACTACGGACACATTCGTGGATTCCGTTAAATTGGCAGGGTTGAAATAGTTCGCGGAAGCATCGCCCGTCGAGCCGACCAGCGCCCCGCCGAGGGCATTGCCGCGCGCAGTAGCCTCGTAAAGCCCGAAACCAGCCGCAAAAATGCAATTAGACGCAAGTATCCCCGCGGCGACAACTATCGTTTTCTTCATTTGACATTTCCCTGTTTTGTGTCAGATGGAGGGAAGTATATCAAACTCCCTGGGGAGGTATCAAGCAAAAAAAGGAAATATGTAAGAAAGTTGCGGCGCACGTTGTCAAGACGTGCGCCGCATGTTTTTCTTTTTGCGCGAAAACCGGTTTAGCGTTCCTCGCTCACGGAGACCTTGTAGAAACCCTTCGCCCCGGTCTGCCTGATTACGCCGAGATAAAGCTCTTCGCCGGTCGCCTTCACCTTTTCGCCCGCCGTCAGATTGCCGAGATCGCCGCCCCATGCCGCCTGGTAGTAAAGCCCCGGATGCGTCTTGACCGGCAACGCCGCCACGGATTCGCCGGCTTCCGGCGCCGGCTTGGCCGCGATCGCGCCTTCTTCGACGACGGCGAGCCGCCCGGCTGAAACGGAAAAAAGCCGGGCGCCGATGCCCGGAAAATGCGGGCATCGGCGCCGGACGGGACAATCTCGAGAGAGACGTCTTCTTATTCAGCTGGCACCGGAGCGAGGACGACCGGCACGGCGGCGCCCTTCGTCGCGCCGTAGCCGACGCCATCGACGAACACGCCGCTGAACTTGACCGTAGTCTTCTTCGCCTTGCCGTTCGCCGACGTCGTCGCGACCTTGTAGGAGCCGGAGAAGACGCCCGTCGACTTTACGTAGCTGACCTTGGCGGAGACCGCCTTGTCGCCAGAGAAGCGCGAGCCGTTCCAGCCGAGCGAGGCGACCTGCTCGCCGCCAGCGGAGAGCGTCCACGTTTCCGCATCGGCAACGGCGGCTTTACCCACCACCGCGTCTTCGCCCGCCACGGCATCGCCGGACGCGGACTCGACGCCCTCGGCGCAGGCCGCGCCGTCGGCGTCCAGCCCCAGCCAGAGCGTGAAGCCTACGGGAACCTTCTTGTTGCCCTTGACCGCGACACACGCCTCGCCGCCGTCGTCGGCGACCATAAGGCGCGTCGTGGCGCTGAACTTCGCGCCATTGGACGCAACGCCCTTCACGCTGACGGAGCCGTTCTTCTTCACCTTGACCGAGAACGTCGAATACGCGCCGTCGGCGTCCGCAATCGCCGCCGTCCACGTCCCCTTCCACGCCGCATACGCGGCCTTGTCGGTCTTATAGACGTTGCGCGATCCGTCGATCTCGTATTCGCCCAGCACGCCGCTCACGCCCTCCGCGCCGATATCGAGCGTCATCGTGCCGAGATTCTTGTTGTAAAGTTCCACGCCCTCGGTGGCAACATCGGTCGGGAGTGCCGCCTTGCCGCCCTTCGCCTCCGTCGCCTTGAACGTGTAGGTCTTCGTTTCGCCGACGAGCTTCACCTGCGCCTTGACGGACGAAAGCCCGCTCTTCTTGTTGGCTTTGCCGACGCTCACAACGACCGTGCCGATCGTCCCGCCATAGCCGTCGAGGATGTACGCCTCGTACTTCTGCGCCTTGGACGTATCGACCGCGCCTTCGCCCTTCGTCTCCGGCACAAGCGGATTGACCGTCGTCCAGACTGCCGTGAGGACGTCGTTCGTCGAAACGATCGTCGAGCCGGTCACTTCGCTGCCGTCGTAGTTGACCCAGCCCGCCACGACCTGGCCGTGGCGCGTCGCCGAGGACTGCGCGATCTCGGTGATCGCGGCAATCACCTCGTCGGTGTAGGGCTGTCCCACCTCGACGGTCGTGTTCGTCACGTCGGCTCCGCCTTCGATTACCGGCACGTCAATCGTACTTGCCTC
>JAFNRY010000066.1 GCA_017385345.1 Kiritimatiellia bacterium | reverse complement strand
TATCGCTGCAGTCGAAGGTCGGCGACAACGAAGACGCGCGACGCCGACATAGCGGCGCTGCGCGAGCGCATGACAAGGCTTGAGAGTCTTTTCGGAATGCCGCCGGAGGAGTTCGTGGCGACTTTCACCGATCTGCGCGATTCGCTCAAGAGGGGCCAGGAGCAGCGCACGAAGGTCGTGGAGTCCAACCTCAGGCTCGTCATATCGATCGTGAAGAAATACATGAACCGCGGATTGTCCTTCCTCGATCTCATCCAGGAGGGCAACACCGGGTTGATGAAGGCGGTCGAAAAGTTCGAGTGGCGCAGAGACCTGAAGTTTTCGACGTACGCCACGTGGTGGATACGGCAGGCCGCGACCCGCGCCATAGCGGACCAGGCCAGACGATACGCATTCCGGTGCACATGATCGAGACGATCAACAAGCTCATGCGCATACAGAAAAAGCTCGTCCAGCGCCTCGGCAGGGAGCCTACCGAACTGGAGATTTCCGAAGAAATGGGTCTCCCCCCCGAACAGGTCAAGACCGTGCGCAGAATGGCCCAGCAGCCGATATCGCTGCAGTCGAAGGTCGGCGACAACGAAGACGCGCACTACGGAGACTTCATACCGGACGCCACGAGCGAGAACCCGTTCGAGGTAACCGAAGGCCATCTCCTGAAAGAGCGCATGCGCGAGATTCTCGGAACTTTGACGGACCGCGAGAGGCAGGTCGTGGATTTCAGATTCGGGCTGTCGGACGGGTACAGCAGGACGCTCGAGGAGGTGGGGCGGCTTTTCAACGTCACGCGCGAGCGCATACGCCAGATCGAGGCGAAGGCGTTGAGGAAGCTGAGGCATCCCAGCAGAATGAAGTCTCTGGGCGATTTCCGGAATATGTAGAACCGGTTGCGGAGAGGGTGGAGCCGGCGCGAAGCCGGCGTCAGCCCGGGAAGCAAAAGAGAAAAGAGAAGAAAGAGAAAACAGGAAGAGAAGAGAAAGGCGAAAAGAGATGATGGATGGAACGATGATTACGGCGGCGTGCGCGTTTGCGGCGGGAGCGGTCGCCGGCGCGGTCGCGACGGCGCTGCTGAAACGCGGAGGAAGATCCGGCGAGGCGGGACGCGCCGGCGACAGGAGGGCGGCGCAGGGTGCGAGACCCGCTCCGCGGCGCCATGCGCCGCCGGCGGACGGCTCGATCGAAATATATGTCGGCAATATGAGCTACGAGCTTACCGAAGACCAGCTCCGCAAGGAGTTCGAGGCGTTCGGCAAGGTCAATTCGGCGAGGATAATCACCTACGGCGCCAACGGCAGGTCGAAGGGGTTCGGTTTCGTGCACATGCCCGACGCCGCAGAGGTCGAAAAAGCGATCAAGGCTCTCGACAACAAGGAAATCCTCGGCCGCAGACTGAGGTGCAACGTCGCGAAAAACCAGTAATGGCTAACTGAAAAGGAGGCTCGCATGGCCCGTGTTCTTGTGCCGCTTGCGCAGGGTTTCGAAGAAATCGAAGCCGTGACGGTTATAGACGTGATGAGAAGAGGCGGGGTTGAGACGGTCACGGCGTCGATCGACGGCGGGGGGCTGGACGTCCTCGCCACGCACGGCGTCGTCATGAGGGCCGATGCGCGTTTTCTTGACGTGGCGGACGAAAACTACGACGCCATAGTACTTCCCGGCGGCGGAGAGGGCACGGCGCGGCTGCGCGAATACGGGCCTCTGGCCGAAAGACTCGCGCGGCAGAAAGCCGAAGGCGGTTTGATATGCGCCATCTGCGCCGCGCCGACGATCCTCACCGACCTCGAACTCGTCGACGAGGATCTTCACGTGACGTGTTATCCGTCGTGCGCGCCGGATCTGGACCGCAGATGCGCGAACGCGCCCGTCGTGGCGGACGGGCAGTTCATCACGGGCCAGGCTCCCGGGTCGGCGATGCTGTTCGCCCTCGTGGTCCTGAGC
>JAFNRY010000004.1 GCA_017385345.1 Kiritimatiellia bacterium | reverse complement strand
TTCGAGGACCGAAGAATCCTCCACCGAGGCGAGAAGGCGCATCGCGGCCGGTGAGCCGGCCGGACGTTTCATGCCGGAGACGGCCGCGAAACTCCTCGATGAATATTTGAAGAAAAGAACTTCCGCAAAGACATGACAACACTCGAAAAAATAGCGCAGCGCAAGGATCTATACTCCTGCGACGTCGAAACCCTCGGCAAATGCAAAATCGATTCGCCGGTGCACCACCACGAATTCATAAACGAAGGCGAACGGATATTCGTATCCGAGGAAGAATCGTACATGAGGCGCATAGAAACGCGCCTCGGGCACCTGCCGACGTTCGAGCGCGCTGGTCCGCTCGCGAAAATCTTCCACGACCCGGCGTGGACGCGCGTCGGAATCGTGACGGCGGGCGGCCTGTGCCCCGGACTGAACAACGTCATAAAAGGCCTCGTCGAAATACTCTCCTTCGACTACGGCGTCAAGAACATCTTCGGCATACGCTTCGGCTATGCGGGGCTGAACCCGGCCTTCGCGCACGAACCGCTGATGCTCGACCCCGACACCGTGGACACCATCCACGAACTCGGAGGGACGATCCTCGGCTCGAGCCGCGGCCAGCAGCCTACGGACGTGATAGTGGACACGCTCGTCAGGATGAACATCAACATCCTATTCTGCATCGGAGGCGACGGCTCGCTGCGCTGCGCCGGCGACATCGCCGGCGAGTGCGCCAGACGAGGGCTGAAGATATCCGTCGTCGGAATACCCAAAACGATCGACAACGACCTGCAGTTCGTCGGGAGATCGTTCGGTTTCGAGACCGCCGTCGCCGAAGCGGCCAACGTGATACGCAGCGCGCACGTGGAAGCGAAAGGAACGGCCGGCGGCGTGGGGCTGGTGAAACTCATGGGCCGCGACTCCGGATTCATCGCGGCGTACGCCTCCATCGCCAACCCCGTGGTGAACTTCTGCCTCGTGCCGGAGATGAAGTTCGCGCTCGAGGGCCCGGGCGGCCTGCTCCGGGCGATGGAAAACCGCTTCGCCGCAGGAAAGAGCCATGCGGTGGTGGTCGTCGCCGAAGGCGCCGGGCAGGAGTTGATACAGGGCGAGCCAGAGCGTCGCGACGCGAGCGGAAACATACTCAAAAAAGACATCGGCGAATTCCTCAAACGAAAAATCTCCGAATATTTCAAGTCGAAGTCCATCGTATCCTCGGTGAAGTATTTCGACCCGAGCTACACGATACGCTCGGTCCCCGCGCGCGGGACGGACGCCATAAGATGCTACATGCTCGCGCGCAACGCGGTCCACGCCGCAATGGCCGGGCGGACGGACTGCGTGGTCGGCAACCTCGGCGAGAGTTACGCGCTCGTGCCGATAAAGCTTGCGACCATCGAGCGCCAGAAAATCGCCCTCGAAAGCGACCTCTGGCGTAGCGTCATGGACGCCACCGGGCAGGAATACTATTTTGCAAAGGACGCCGGCGCGCAGAACGGGGCGCGGCCGGTAGCGCCGTGAGAAAGCGCCGACATTAGAGGAACTACGCCAATATGGAAACAAAAGAAGAAATACGCGCGAGATTCGCGCCTTCGCCAACCGGGAAGGTTCACATAGGGAACATCCGCGCCGCGATATACAACTGGCTCTTCGCGCGCCACACCGGAGGCAAATTCCTCCTCCGCGTCGAAGATACAGACCTCGAACGCTCCACTCCTGAAGCCATTGAAGCGCTGTTCGAATGCATGAAATGGCTCGGTCTAGACTGGGACGAGGAAGTGTTCTACCAGACGAAAAACATCCAGCGCCACCTAGAATGCGTGGAAAAGCTCCTGTCGTCCGGCCGCGCCTACAAGATCGAAAAGACTTCGCGCGACGGCAAGACGGGCATTGTGACAATGTTCCGGATGCCGAAGGAAGGGACGATCGAGTTCGACGACATCGTCAAGGGGCACATGGCAAAGAAAGCCGAAGACATACAGGATTTTGCAATCGTCCGATCCGACGGATCGCCAATATTCCACATAGCGAACGTCGTGGACGACATCGACCAGCGCGTGACGCACATAATTCGCGGCGACGACCACGTGGAAAACACCTTCAAACACATCGAGATATTCAAGGCGCTCGGCGCGCCCGTTCCCCGGTACGCGCACCTGTCGATGATAGTGAACCGCCAGGGCAAGCCGTACTCCAAGCGCGATGGAGCGGCATTCGTCGGGGAATACCGCGACGCCGGATATCTGCCGGACGCCCTTTTCAACTATCTGCTGCTGCTTGGCTGGAATCCCGGCGGGGACCGCGAGGTGATATCGCGGGACGAGGCTGCGAAACTCTTCGACCTCGAGAAAGTACACGTGACAGCCGCCATGTTCGACCCGAAGAAACTGCAGTGGATGAACGGCGAATACATAAAGCGCATGCCTGCGGCGGCTTTCAAGGAAGAGGTGAAGAAAGCAGCGGCCGGATACGGCGAGGCCAACCACACGGAGGAATGGTGGGATTCGCTCTCCTCCCAACTCCAGACGAGGACTAAATTCCTCAAGGACCTGCACGAATCCGTGCGTCCGTTCTTCGACGGAGAATACCCGTTCGAACAGGCTGCGGTAGAAAAGCGGCTTGCCAAGCCCGGCGTGAAAGAACTTCTGCTCGATCTCGCGGCGCGGTTCGAATCAGCGCCGGACTGGAACGCGCCTGCCTTGGAAGCCATCGTAAAAGAGCTGTCGCAGGGCGGCGGAATGGGTCCGTGGGTACATCCCGTACGCGTCGCGACGTCCGGACGCGGCGAAGGCATCGGTTTGTTCGAGATGCTCGAACTCCTCGGCCGCGACGCCACCCTGCGCCGCATGCGCGACGCCGCCGGCAAATACGCGCTCTGACGGTCGGATTGGACTGGACCTGGTGGATACTCACGAGCGCGGTATTCCTCGCGCTCTACGACCTCTGCAAGAAAGCGAGCGTCGCGGGAAACGCCGTTTTACCCGTGCTGCTCTTCTCGTCGTCGGCAGGGTTCGTCGCGTATTCCGCCGGTCTCGCGCTGAACGAAAGACTCGACGCGGTCGCCGCGCTGAATGCGGAGACGCTGGCGCTTTCGGCGGCCAAATGCGCGATAGTCGGAACCTCGTGGATTTTCACGTTCCGCGCGCTGCGAACGCTTCCGGTATCGATCGCGACGCCGATACGCGCCTCCGCCCCCGCTCTCGTATTCCTCATGGCGTTTCTTCTTTACGGCGAAAGACCCGCGCCGATGCAAGCCGCCGGAATGGCGGCGGTCTTCGCCGGCTACTTCGCCTTCTCCTGGGCCGGCCGACGCGAAGGCATCGACTTTTTTCGCGATCGCGCGGTCTGGTGCGCCTTCGCCGGCGCGTTCTTCTCCGCGGTCTCCGCCATATGGGATAAATACGTATTCCAGATCAGAAGCGCTCCGGTCGAGACGGTACAGTTCGCATTTCAGGCTGGTCTTGTCGTTTTCTACGCCGCCGTCCTCGGCGCGACGGCCTGCAGAAAACGCATCCGCGGATTCGAATGGCGATGGACCATTCCGGCGACGGGAACGTTGCTCGCAGCGGCCGACTGGCTGTATTTCCACGGCCTCGCATGTCCCGGCGCGCCGGTTTCCGCCGCTTCTCTCGTGCGGAGGCTTTCGGTGGTCCTGACTTTCTTCGCGGGGGCGAAACTGTTCCACGAAACCAACATCGCGCGGAAGACCATCGCGCTCGCTGCCGTCGTTGCGGGCGTCGTGTTGATCTGCCTTGGCTGAAGCACGGCGCCGGACGCGCTTTTCAGATCAACGACAGAAACTCCTGGCGCGTCTTCACGTCCGACCTGAACGAGCCAAGCACCGCGGACGTGGTCATCTCGCTGTTCTGCTTGCCGACGCCGCGCATCATCATGCACAGATGCTTGGCCTTGATTACGACGCCAACCCCTTCCGCGCCAGTCTCTGCCATCACCGCGTCGGCTATCTGCTCTGTCATGCGTTCCTGTATCTGGAGGCGCCTCGCATACATATCGACTATGCGGGCGAGCTTTGAAACGCCGAGAACCTTTCCGTTGGCGACGTATCCAATCGCGCATTTACCGAAAAACGGAAGCATGTGGTGCTCGCAAAGCGAATAAAGCTCTATGTCCTTGAGTATCACCATGTGGTTGGTGCCGCTCTTGAAAAGAGCCTTGTTAACAACGCTCTTGATATTCTGCCTGTAGCCGCGCGTCAGGTACGCGAGCGACTTTGCAACGCGCTCTGGGGTTTTTGCAAGACCCTCGCGCGAAACGTCCTCGCCGAGTTCCACGATAAGTTCGCGGACGAGAGATGCGATCTTTCCGATATCCGGCTCGTTGTTCCTTTTCATCCAAGCAGCCTTTCCGCATTCTTTGAAAAAAGCGCGTCGAGATCCTCCTTCTCACGGATCGACGAAACCCAGCGCACGGCCTCGCGGCCGTCGGTCCACGGGAAGTCGGTGCCGAAGAGGATCCTGTCGGACGGCCAAGAGCGCAGCAGCCTGATCTGCTCGTCCTTGTGCCAGTCCCGGTGCAGGGCGGAAGTGTCGATCCAGCAGCCTAGCTCGAGAAGTTCGTCCGTGGAGTGCGGCGCGTAGCCGGCGCATCCGCCGAGATGGGAAGCTACGAACTTCAAACCGGGAACATTACGCAGAAGGATGGCGATTTCGCGGGGCCCGCAGGCGTCGCGCCGCGCGGGATAGCCGACATCGAATCCCGCGTGGGTCGTGACGACGAGACCAAGATCGGCGGCTGCACGGAACATCGGAAACACGGCGGGATCGGCGAGCGAAAAGCCCTGGTAGTACGGATGGACCTTGATACCCTTCACGCCGGCGGCGCGGATTTCGCGGAGATGCCCCGCGACGTCCGGATCGGCGGGATGGGCGGAGCAGAACGGGATTATCATCCGCCGCGCGCGTTCGCCGAATTCGCCGTCCATTATGGCGCGGGCCCGGCGTAGAAGCGGAGCGTGATGCTCCGGTCGCGTGGAAATCTGGCAGAGGACCGCTTTGTCTATCCCCGCCAGCCGCATCGAATCGAGATGGTTCTCGAGCGTGCCGTCGCCGGCCGGATAGAGGAAGCCCTCGGTTTTCCTGCACATTCCGGCGATGGCGCGCGCGGCAAGCGCGTCCGGGAAATCGTGCGAATGGAAATCTACGATCACTCCGCCGCCGCAATGCAGTCGATTTCGAAAAGCACGCCCTTGGGAAGGCGCGAGACCTCGACGCAGCTGCGCGCGGGACGCGTCCCGCCGAACATCTCGGCGTACACGGCGTTGACGGCGGCGAAATCGTCCATGTTCTTGAGGAAGACAGTTGTCTTGAGGACGCGCGAAAGCGAAGAGCCGGCCGCCTCAAGCACCGCGGCGAGATTGGAAATCGCGCGCTTCGCCTGCTCCGGCGCCGTCGCGCCCTCGATTTCGCCGGTCGCCGGCACGACTGGGATCTGACCTGAACAATAGACGAGTCCGCCGGCCTTCAACGCCTGGCTGTATGGTCCGAGCGCCGCTGGCGCCGAAGTCGTAGATACAGTCTCTATCTCCATTTCAATTCCTTTCTTCTTTCAATCAATGCGGTTCCAGCCGCGCCTATATTTCGGCGTACGCGCCGAGGAATGCGAATCTCTCTATCTCGGGATCCTGCGACAGCTCGCCGAGCAAGGCGAGAACGCCAGAATCGACAGGAGACGCTTCGAAGTCGAAGGCGAACCTGAACTCGAAATCCATACCCGGCTCCGGGCGCGACTCGAGCTTCGTCAGATTGACGTCGATTGCGGCGAACTTGGACATGATGGCGTTGAGCGAACCCGGCCTGTGCGGCAGATTCAGCATAATGCTGAACTTCGAGGCGTCCGGCGTGACTGAAAAGTCGCGCGATATGCAGATGAAACGCGTGTAGTTGTATGCGGCGTCCGCAATGCCCTCTGCAATGACGTCGAGCCCGTAGATATCGGCGCATGCGCGGGAGGCGACGACAGCGACATCCTTGCGTCCTTCTGCGGCGAGGGCGCGCGCGGCCAAGGCGGTGTTTGCGGCGGGAACGGCTTTGGCCTGCGGCAGCGAACGCAGAAACGCACCGCACTGCGCAAGCGCGTGCGGATGACTCCACACCTCGCGCACGTCGCTTGTCTTGGCGCCCCGCGCGCCGAGCAGTACATGATCCACCTTCACGCGCGCTGCGCGCGCTATGTGGAAGCGGTGCTTGAGCATCTGGTCGTAAACCTGCGCGACCGAGCCGACGGCCGAATTTTCTATCGGAAGCACTCCGTACGGGCAAAGGCCCTTCTCCACCGCCTCAAACACCTTTTCGAAGTCGGGGAAGAAAAGAATGGACGGCAGCTTGAAAAGGCGCGATACGGCCTGCTGGGCGTACGAGCCGTCGGCCCCGGGACACGCGACCACGGCGCTCTCCGGAAACGGCGCCGCGGCGCGGGTTGCCTCGGCTATACTCTTTGTCCACTTCGGTCTTGGCCCCGT
>JAFNRY010000065.1 GCA_017385345.1 Kiritimatiellia bacterium | reverse complement strand
GACGACGGCGTGGCCCGCAACTCGCCCGACCTCGCCGACATCGCTCTCAGCTACCGCAAATACGGCGCCCCGTGGCCTCTCATGCGCTTCGACGTCCAACTGGGCGGCAACGACAAAATCGTCCTGTCGATCGACGACCAGTCGCCCGACAATGTGAAGAACCTCGGCGTCAAGACCGGGAACCTGAGCCCGGCCGCGGTCGCGGTGCGCGATCCGCGCTTCAACTTCGCGCCGGAGTTCTGGGGCGCGTGCGGACAGCTGACCGCAGACCCGAACACGGCAAAGCAAGCGTGGCTCGCCGCGGCCGGCAAGACCGAACGGGACATATACATGGCCACGAGCGACGCCGGCTATCTACAGAGCATCTACGAACTCGCCTTCCTCCCGAGGCTGACGCCGCTCGCCGACGGCGAGAACACCTCGTTCGGAATGGACGACCGCGTCGGCGACATGGGCGACATACTCGCCTCCACCGACCCGAGAAGCCTCGCCGGCGCGCCGCCGGACTACGACTTCTTGCGCGAGTACAATCCGCACACCGACAATTCCGACTTCGAGAGATTCCGCACGATAGAAAGAATCGCGAAAGAGGACGTTGGTTTCTCGAACGACGCCGGCTTCAAGATCAATCCCCTCGGCGGTTCGTCGAACATCCTCGCGGCCGCTTTCGCGAACACCCCGGCCGGCTGGCGGTTCGCTTCCACCAACACGCAGACGGCGGCGGCGGCGAGGTTCGCCGCAATGGACGCCAGTCAGTTCAACGAAAACTACGCCTTCAACGAATACTCCGGCATCTGCAGATTCTACTGGGAAGACATGATGAAGTTCGCCGGCGAATTCGCGACGAAGACGAAGGAGTACGCGATGTCCGGCGACTGGGAGAAAGTATGGAGCGCGGACAGCGGCCTTTGGGGCGGCGATACTGGTTCGCTCGGCTATGTGCAGCTGGACAGCAGCGATCCGCTCTTCCCGGTGGACAAGAAGTTCCTCTACGGATTCTGGCGCGACTGCTTCGCCGTCCGCCAGCAGCTCTTTCTGATGTTCGTGCGGGCGGAGCCGATCATGGCCGTGGCCGGAGACCCGAACCAGATTCCGCCGCAGCAGACCGCGCGCGCCGTCGCGCTCGTCTGGCGCAACCCGCTGCAGCTCGACCCGAACGACAAAACCGACGAAACCAACACGGATCCGCACGGAACGCGCGTCCTTTTCTACAGGCAGTTCGACTGACGCCGGAGGCGGCCGGAGCAACGCAAAGGCAGGAGAATGGAGATGGAGAAAAACAGCAGGGGATTCACTTTGATAGAGCTGATGGTGGTCATCGGCATACTCGGCATATTGATGTCGGTGCTGGTCACGAAGCTCTCCGGCGGGACAGACGCGGCGCGCGCCGTGAAATGCCTCGGCAACATGACGTCGCTCGCGCGCGCCGTCCACCAGTACGCGGCGGCCACGACGACGTCCACGGGCGGCAGCTATCCGACCGCCGGCAGCCGCGAAACCTACTCCGGCGGAACCGGCGGCGGCAGCATCGAAATCTACGAGCATCCGGGCTGGATCAACTGGTTCAACCCGAGCCCTGCCTATCCGGTGGAGAAGATCGACACCGACTCCAACATGTCGCGGTTCCGCGGCAGAAAGGGCGGCTCCAGCATATCCGGGTACGGCGACGCCGGCTCGACCGGCAGCGCCTACGAAGCCCCCGGCACGAAATACGAGAACTCGAAACGGAAGTACTGCATCGAAATGGGCGGGCTCTGGGACTTCGTGAACCACAACGCCTCCGTGTACGTATGCCCGTGCCACCCGATTTCGAGATACTTCAAATCCCAGACGCGCGGCAAGCTCGAACCGCTGTGGAGCTACGCGATGAATGCCTATTTCGGCTGGCAGGAAAGCAAGAACGACATCATCGGCGGCGGGAACAACACCGGCGTGGCGTACGGCGAAAACGACTTCACGGGGCGCAGGGCGGCGCAGATACTCCTGTTCGCCGAGATACAGTGGGAGGACGCGATCGAAGGGATCGAGCCGCGGTTCAACTCCGGCTGCGACACCTCGTCGGACGGCATCCTGCAGTTCAAGGATTCGAGCGCCGGCGGATACAACGAGACGATCGGCGTGAACCACAAATCCGGCCGCGACCTTACGGCGCACGTCGTATTCCTCGACGGGCACGCCGAAAAAATATCCTTCCCGATGAAACCCGGCTCGAAGCAGCCGTACATCTCGGCGTCGGAACTGCAGGAACTGACGAAATGGTACTGCCAGGGCACGACGGTCCAGTACGACGCGACGTCGCACAAATTCACGAAGATCGAACGCTGACGCGGCAATGGTCAAAGTATTGATAGCGGACGACCATCCGATGGTTCGCGAGGGGCTGGAGGCCATGCTCGCGAGCGAAGGCGGTTTCGAAATCGCAGGGACGGCGGTGGACGGCGAGGACGCGGCCGTGAAGGCGGCGAAGTTCGACCCCGACGTCGTCCTGAGCGACATACGAATGCCGCGCGCCGGGGGATTCGAACTCCTCGCGAAACTGAAAGAGCGCGGAAGCCGCGCAAAGGTGGTGTTTCTCGCGGGGATGCCGCTGGCGGAGGAGGAAGCGCGCGCCGAACGCGAAGGCGCCTCCGCCTACCTCCCGAAGGACATCGACCAGGACAGGCTCTCTTCGATAATACGCGACGTCGCCTCGGGCGCGCTGCTCTTCGCGAAGGAGGAGTTCCAGGCCGCGCCTTCCCTTCTCACCGCCCGCGAAATGGACGTTCTGCGCCTTGCGGCGAAAGGGCTCCAGCGCGACAAGATCGCCGCCGAACTCGGCATAGGGCCGGAGTCGGTGAAGACCCATCTCAAGGGGATAATGGGCAAGCTCGACTGCCCGAACGCGACTTCCGCCGTAAGCCGCGCCTACTCGCTCGGAATACTCCGCGCCTGAAAAAAAAGAACTCCGCGCCCGTAGGCGCGGAGTATCCGCTTGCGCGCCGTCGGCGCGCCGTTTCAGAAGTCGAGATTGCGGACGTTCAAGGCGTTTTCCTCGATGAACCGGCGGCGAGGCTCGACCTCGTCGCCCATCAGCAGCGAGAATATCCTGTCGGCCTCGGCAGCGTCCGAAAGCCGTACGCGCAGCATGTGGCGCTTCGCGGGGTCCATGGTCGTGTCGAAAAGCTCTTCCTTGTCCATCTCGCCGAGGCCTTTGAAACGGTAGATCGAAAGACCGTTCTTGCCGTGCGCGCGCACTTCGTCGAGCGTCTTCTGCAATCTGCCGCCGAACCAGTCCTCCGGCCCGTAGCCGTAGCCTTCGAGGGATGAAAACTCCTTCTTCAGCATCGAGGCGCCAGAGCCTTTGGCCTCGGGATCGGCAAGAAGCTCCTTCGGGTCGAAGCCGCGCTCCTCCACCATCTTCGACGTGCTCTCTATCTCGGCCAGCAGGCGCATGAAGCCGTTGGCGCGCTCCTTGTCCATGGCGGCGCCCGTCTTGTCCTTCACCTCGAAGTCGTCGAGCCCGAGGACGAGAAGCTTCTTCGTCAGGTCTTCGTCGGTCAGGACGTATTCGATCCGCTTTCTGCGCTCGACCTTGTAGAGCGGCGGCTGGGCGAGATAGACGTAGCCGCGCTCGATGAGCTCGGGCATCTTGCGGTAGAAGAAAGTGAGGAGAAGGGTTCTGATGTGCGAGCCGTCCACGTCGGCATCGGTCATGATGATGATCTTGTGGTAGCGAGCCTTGGAGATGTCCCAGTCGTCGCCGAAGCCGCAGCCGATGGCGGTTATGAGCGAGCGTATTTCGTTGTTGGCGAGGACGCGGTCGATGCGCGCCTTCTCGACGTTGAGGACCTTGCCCCTGAGCGGCAGGATCGCCTGGGTCGCGCGGTCGCGGCCGTCCTTGGCGCTGCCGCCGGCGGAGTCGCCCTCGACGAGATACAACTCTGACTTCTCCGGATCGCGGCACGAGCAGTCGGAAAGCTTGCCGGGGAGCGAAAGTCCGTCCATCACGCCTTTGCGGCGCGTCGATTCCCTCGCCGCCCGCGCCGCCTCGCGCGCACGCGCCGCGAGCAGCGTCTTCTCGATCACGATCTTCGCGACGGCGGGATTCTCCTCGAAGAACGTCATCAGCTTTTCGCCGACTATCGAACTTACAATGCCTTCCACTTCGCCGTTCCCGAGCTTGGTTTTCGTCTGCCCCTCGAACTGCGGCTGCGGAACTTTGACGGACACGACGGCGGTCAACCCTTCGCGCATGTCGTCGCCGGAAAGCATCTCGCGCTCCTTGTCCTTGATGAGCTTGTTGTCCGTTCCGTACTTGTTGATCGTCGATGTAAGCGCGCGTCTGAAGCCGGAAAGATGGGTTCCGCCCTCGATGGTCCTGATGTTGTTGCAGTACGTCTGCTCGACGGTGTTGTAGCTGTCGGTGTACTGGAGGCTGACCTCGGCCTGCACCGTGCCCGTAGTGCCCTCCCTCGAGCCTTCGAAGTGCATGACGGGGGAAAGCGGCTTCTTGTTCTGGTCGAGGTAGAGCACGAACTCGTCGATGCCGCCGTCGTAGCGGAAAGTCTCCTCGCGGCGCTGTTCGCTCTCTTCGTCGCGGAAGCGGATCGTCACGCCCTTGTTCAGGAAGGCGAGCTCGCGGAGGCGCGCGCACAGGACGTCCGGCTTGAAGGCGCGGCAGCTGAAAATCGTGTGGTCGGGGAAGAACGTCACGCTCGTCCCGGTCTCGTCGCCGCATTCGCCGACGATTTCGAGAGGCTTCGTCACGTGTCCGCGCGAGAACTCGATGCGGTGGATCTTCCCGCCGCGCCGGACTTCGACCTTCATCCATTCGGAAAGCGCGTTCACGCACGACACGCCGACGCCGTGGAGGCCGCCCGACACCTTGTAGTTGGAGCCGTCGAACTTGCCGCCCGCGTGCAGCACCGTGAGGACGACCTCGATCGCGGGCTTCTTCTGCGTCGGGTGCATGTCCACCGGTATGCCGCGACCGTCGTCCTTCACCGTGAGCGAACCGTCGGCGTTGACCGTGACGTCCACCGCCGTGCAGTAGCCCGCGAGAGCCTCGTCGATGGAGTTGTCCACGACCTCGTAAACCAGATGGTGGTAGCCCCGTTCGCCGGTGTCGCCTATGTACATGGCCGGGCGCTTGCGCACGGCCTCCATTCCCTCGAGAACCTGTATGTTTTCCGCGTTGTAGTTGCCTTCGGACATTTCCTTGAATCCCATCTTTGTCTCTGCTTTTGCCTTTTGCCTGCCGGCGCCGTCTTCGAAACGCCTTCCGCCGCGCCCGCGTCACCGCCCGGCCGCGAGCCTTTCCGCGAGCCTCGGCGGCAGCCCCGCCTCGAGTATCTTCGCCTGCGCCGCTCCGACGTCGTACTCCACCCTGCGGAACTCGAGAGTCCTCTCGAGCGGCGAATAGAGGACGTACGAAGCCCGCGGGTCGCCATTGCGCGGCTGCCCCACGGACCCGACGTTTATGAAATACTTCCTTCCGGGCGCGAGCCGGAAATCCTGCGGATCGATCCTGAATACGCCCGACATCTGCTTCTCGTATATCATCGGGCAGTGGGTGTGGCCGTGGAAGCAAAGCGGCTGCTTCTGCCAGATGAAATTGGTCGCTGCCTGCTGGTTGTCGAATACGTAGCCGAACTCCTCGGGCCTGTCCATGGTGGCGTGCACGAGGAGGATTCCCGTCCTTATGGAGGTGAACGGAAGCCCCGCCAGCCAATCGACATCCTCCGCTCGCAGTTCGTCCCTGGTCCACCGTATGGCGAGCGCGGCCGCGGGGTTGAAATCGTCGATGTCGCCGTCCGGCGACGAGACGTAGTGGTCGTGGTTGCCTTTGACGACCGGGCAGCCGAGCCCGCGCACGGCATCGATGCACTCGCGCGGCCTCGCGCCGTAGCCGATCACGTCGCCGGTGCAAAGATACTCCGTCGCACCTTGCGCCCGGCTGTCGGCGAGAACCGCCTCCAGCGCGTCAATGTTGGCGTGGACGTCTCCGAAAACGGCTATCTTCCTCGCTGGCGCGTCCATATCGGTACTACCTCAAGAGGGATCCGGCGACCTGCAGGTCTTCGACGGTGGTGATTTTGAAATTGGGAAGATTGCTTTCGACGATCTTCGGTTTCGCGCCGGAGAGTTCGACGAGCGCGCAATCGTCCGTCACGGCCTTCGCGCCGTTGGCCGCGTACGCCTCCTTCAGCAGCTTCGCATCGAAAGCCTGCGGGGTCTGGACGGTCCAGAGCTTCTCGCGGTCCTCGGTCCCTTCCACGGCGCCGCTCTTCGAAACGCGCTTGACGGTATCGGTTATGCGGCGGCCGACGGTGGCGGCGCCGCACTTCATCGCGGCCTGGACGACGGCGGAGATCGTGGATCCGGCGACCATCGGACGCGCGCCGTCGTGCACCGCGACGATGCGCGTCTCCGGCGCGCACGCCGCGAGACCCGCCTTCACGGAATCCTGCCTTCTCGAGCCCCCAGCGACGACGGCCTGGAGCTTAGAAATCCCGAACATCTTCGCCAAAGCCTTCGCGGCGTCCATCTGCGTCTTGCGCACGACGAGGATTATCCTGTCGATGTCGCGGCAGCGCTCGAAGGCGAGCATCGACCATGCGACGACGGGCTTGCTCACGAGACTGAGAAACGCCTTGTCGACGCCCGTGCCCATGCGCTCGGATTTTCCGGCGGCGAGTATTATTGCAGTCGTCATGCGAGGTTCCTTCCGCAGCATTTCTTGTACTTTTTGCCCGAGCCGCAGGGGCACGGGTCGTTGCGGCCGACGGACGGCGCGGCTGGGCCTCCCGCGGCGGCGGGGCGGACGGCCGGCGGCGACGGCGGCATTCCGGGGGTGCGCGCCATCAGCGACGCGAACACGTCGGCGACGGCCTGCCGGTTCTCTTCGGCGTTCGCCGGGCGGGCGGGCGCCGCGGCGGCCGGACGGGGCGCGCGCCCCGCCGGCGATTCCGCGCCGGCGCTCCTGTCGCCGTCTGCCTGGATCGCCTCTTCGTTCGTCCGCGAACGCGCCTTCGCCGCCTCCATCGCCGCGAGCATGCGCCTGAGATTGGCGGCGGTAGTGCTGCGGAACTCGGCGGAGGAGACTTTCGTCTTGATCGAGGCCATGAGCTGCTCGAACATTCCGAACGCCTCCTTCTTGTATTCGATGAGGGGATCGCGCTGGCCGTAGGCGCGCAGATTCACGCCGTGGCGCAAATCGTCCATCGCGCGCAGATAATCCTGCCATTCGCGATCGATCACGCTGAGAAATACGCCGCGCTCCATGAACGGCAGCGTCTCCTGGTCTTCGCCGGCGCACTTGGTTTCGTAGGCCGCCTCGACGCGCCCGAACACGAGATCGCCGGCCTCCACCGGGCGGCCGCGCAGCGGCGCGAGCTCCTCCGCCGAAACGGACACCGGGAACGCGACTCCGAGCCACGCGAGGAAGTCCTCGACCTGCGAATCCTTCTCGCTTGAAAGATAGCGTTCGCACTGGGAGCGCACAAGATCGTTGAAAACGTCGAGTATGATTCCGTGCACCGTCTCCGCGTCGCCCTGGAGGATGCGGCCGCGCAGTTCGTACACGATCGCGCGCTGCCTGTTCATCACATCGTCGTATTCGAGCGTGCGTTTGCGGATGGCGTAGTGCTGCTGCTCGACGCGGCGCTGGGCCGTCTCGACCGAGCAGTTCAGCCAGCGGTGCTCCATGACCTCGCCCTCCTGCAGGCCGAGGCGCTGCATGAGGCCGGCTATGCGCTGCGAGCCGAAGAGACGCATGAGCTGGTCTTCCAGCGAAATGAAGAACTGGGAACTGCCGGGGTCGCCCTGGCGCGAGCAGCGGCCGCGCAGCTGGCGGTCGATGCGCCGCGACTCGTGCCGCTCGGATCCGATCACGTGGAGACCGCCGAGATCAGTGACGCCCGGCCCGAGCTTGATGTCAGTTCCGCGGCCGGCCATGTTCGTCGCGATCGTGACGGCGCCGCGCATGCCAGCGAGCGCCACGATCTCCGCCTCGCGCGCGTGGTTCTTCGCGTTCAACACCTCGTGCGGCACGTGCGCCATCTTCAGCATCCGCGAAAGTATCTCGGACGTGTCCACCGTAACGGTGCCGAGCAGCACGGGCTGGCCCTTCGCGTGGCGCTCCGCCACGTCGGCCACGATCGCCTTGTACTTCTCGCGCTGCGTGCGGTATATCTGGTCGTTTCCGTCCGTCCTGTTCACGGG
>JAFNRY010000064.1 GCA_017385345.1 Kiritimatiellia bacterium | reverse complement strand
AGTTCTTCGAGCGTCTCGTCCGTAATCTTACCGGCACCGACAATACCCTTCAACTCCCCGAGCAAAGCGTCGCGGGTCTTGGCACGTCCGTTCTTAATTGCAGAAAACAGCGGGCAGGGAGCCGTCGCCCCCTGCCGCCATTGCGCGCGCGATTTCCGCGCCTTCGTTCGCCTCCGTGCCGCCTCCTATCGCCGCCACCGCCGAAACTCCGGCGGCTTTCGCCCTTTCGAGAACCGCGCGGATTCCGTCCGCCGTTCCTTCGAAATGCGCGTGCGTGTCGAAGAGGCAGGCTGTCGCCTCAGGCTCCGGCCTGCTCATCGACGACGGAGATCTTGAACTTGACCTGGACTCCGCGGCCGAGATCGATGACGGCGGCGTACTCGCCGACCTCCTTCAGCGAATCCTCGATCGAGAGCTGGCTGCGCTCGAGCTTGACGCCGCGGCTCTGTTCGATGGCCGCCAGTATGTCGGCGGCGCCGACCGCGCCGTAGAGCTTCTTACCGTCCACCGTAGCGGCGGAGACCGTGATCTCGAGTTTCTCGAGCTTCTTGGCGACGGCCTGGGCGGCCTTGCGCTCCTCTTCGGCGCGCGCCGCGCGTTCGGCTTCGAGCTTTTTCAGCCTGCGTTTCGCCGCCTCGGTGGCCGGCGCCGCGAGCCCTTTAGGTATGAGGTAGTTCCTCGCGTAGCCGGGCGAGACCTTCACGATCTCGCCGGCCTTGCCGAGCTTCTTGACCCCGTCCATCAACATTACTTCGGTTGACATCTCTCGCTCCTTTCCGCCGTCAGGCCATGAGCCCCATGTTGCGGGCGCGCTTGACGCCCTTGCGGATCTGGCGCTGCTGCGCCGACGTAACGCCCGTGATGCGCGACGGCAGGATCTTGCCGTAGTCGGTCACATAGTAGCCGAGCGTCTTGACGTCGTTGGAGTCGATCTGCTCGCCCGGGTTGAAGTGGGGGCGTTTCCTCGCGGCGAATTCCTCGCCGGCGGAACTGTTGGATTTTCTGTAGGCCATTGAAACTTCTCCTTGTTGGTTTTACGGTTTTGTCAGAAGGGAATTTCGCCGTTTTCGTCGGCATCGCGATCTCTCGCCTCGGCATCCTGCGGAATCTGCGCCGCGGCCGCCGCGTCGGATCGCTGCCTGCCGTCTCCCTGCGGAAGAAACTTGAGCGCGATTGCGCGCACTTTCAGCTTCTGGTGCCGCACGCCGTCCTTCTCCCACGTGTCCATCTGAAGACGGCCTTCCACGAGTATGGATCTGCCCTTGGACAGGTACTGCGCGGAAAGTTCCGCAAGTCTATCCCACGCGTCCACATCGACGAAGACCGGGGCGTCGGCCATCTGGCCGTTTCTATCGCGGCGGCGTTCGTTGATCGCGAGCCTGAGCCGCGCGACCTTCATGCCGTCCCTGCCCACCGATCTTACTTCGGGGTTGTGGGTCAGATTGCCCATCAGAATGACTTTGTTGAAAGAGGCCATGCCGGCGTTCCCTTTGCGTCTGCGGCCCTTGTCAGGCCTCCGTTTCCTCCGCGGTGCGGGTGCGCGCCGCATCGGACTTCGTCTGGGCGTCGGCCTCGCGGCGGGCCTGGCGCTCGTCGCGCGCCGCCTTTTCGGCGACGAGCTTCGCCTCGCGCCTTTCGTCAACCGCGAGTATCTGGACGCGGAAGACCTCTTCGACGAGACGGTATCTCGCGCGGAGGGTCGCAACCGCGGAAGGCTCCATTTCGAGACGGACCTTCACGTAAACGCCGCTTTCCTTCTTCGCCATGGGGCGGGAGAAGACGCGCTTGCCGAGGGATTCGGCCGAAACCACGGTTCCGCCGAGTTTCGTCACCTCCGCGAGGGCTTTTTCGAGATTGGCGTTGAGGACGTCGTCTTTCGCGACGCCTGTGAAGATATAGAGGGCATCGTACTTCTTCATTACTTCTTCTCCTCCTTCTTCTTGGCGTCGGCCTTGGCGTCGGCCGCAGCCTCTTCCTTGCCTTTCTTGATGACTTCGGGCGTCTTGGCCGCGTCGGCCGCCGCCGCGCTGGGCGCCGCGGGCACGTCGTCGGGCGACTTCACCGTGGCGACGGCGAGATCACCGTGCGTCACGATCGTCTGTTTGTCGCCGAGCTTCAAATCGCGGACGAACAGCGTCTCGTCGAGCTCGAGCCCGGAGACGTCGATCTCGAACTTTTCCGCTATGTCTTCGGGCAGGCAATCGACGACGATCGTGCGCATGACCTGCTCGAGCACGCCGCCGCCGATCTTCACACCGACCGCTTCGCCGGTCATGTACAGCGGCACCGTCACGCGGACTTTCTCCGTCAGCGACACTTCGCTGAAATCCACATGCACCGGAGTTCCCGCGAGAACGTCGTTCTGCATCTCGCGCATGAGCGCGGGCACGTCCTTGCCGTCGAGGTCGAGCGTCACGAGCATCTGCTTGCTGGCGTGGCCGCGAACGGACATCATGAAGTCGTGCGCGGGCATTTTAATCAGCTCCGTGCCGCCTTTCTTCATCTTCATCACCGAGCCGGGAATCATTCCGGCGCGGCGCAGACGGCGCACGGCGGCCGTACCGCATTCGGTGCGCGCCGACGCCTTGATCCTTATCTGATCCATCTGTTTTCTTGTTCCTTCGTTTTCCGCATACTCTCGCGCACACGCGCTACACTCTGCGGTTTCGGTGTATTCTATCAAATCGAATGCGGCATTTCATCAAAAATCGTCAAAAAACGGCAAACGCCGCCTTCCCCGGCGGCCGGAGCTCCATCCAGGAGCCGGCGGGACTGAAAACGGACGCCTGGCAAAAGGCTCGCGTAAAGATGAAAGACTCTCCTCGAACAAAAAGATATTTCTTCTCGAACGTCACTTGATGACACCCGGATGTCATAGGGTGTGACACCAGGGTGTCACAGGGTATGACATCCGGGTGTCATAGGGTATGACATCCGGGTGTCATTCTCTTTAGGTCCATAAAGAGGCTTGGCGACTGCCGTAAAAAGACTTGGCGGACGCCGTGAAGAGGCTTGGCAGCCACCGATATGATATAATTCTTCCATGAAAAAGAAAATTACAGAACCCGGCGCAGGTTTCATCGCGCCGATGGAGGCGCTCTGGCGTCTGTACGAAGGCATCGACGGCAAAGCGGAAGTTGTTTCCATCGCTTGGGAGCGCGAAGAAGGAAAGATTTTCCGGTACGATCTTCCGATTCCGCGCAGGCTTTCCGGCGAAGGGTTGAAACACGCCAAGCATGTGGTCGAGCGCGCGGCGAAGTTCATCGTATGGGCGGCCGGCGGCTGGAAGCTCTACCTCGCCGGGCCCGACGAAATCGTGAAGCCGGTCGCGCGGGCATATACGAAAAAAGGCGCGCGCGCCTTCGATTGGGACTTTTTCTCGTCCATCTACGGCCGGCCCGTCGAAGCGACGGTCGTTCCGCATTCCAAGATGCCCGGCTTCTGCGAAAAAACGGTGAAAGTGAAGACGGTTTCCGACGGATGCCGCATAGGATTCGACCTCGGCGCGAGCGACTTCAAGATTTCCGCCTTGAAAAACGGGAAAGTAGTCTTCTCCAAGGAGTTTCCGTGGGATCCGCGCAACGCGCCCGACCCGGAATACCACTACTCCAGACTGACCAAAGGCCTGAAAGAGGCGGCCGCCGCGCTGCCGCGGGTTGACGCGATCGGCGGATCGACCGCTGGAACGCTCGTCGGACAGAAAATAGGCATCGCCTCGCTTTTCCGCGCCGTTAAGGAAAAGAATCCTTCGAAGTTCGAGACCGCCCAGAACATGTTCTACCGGATCGAAAAGGACTGGGGGGTTCCGTTCGCCATCTACAACGACGGCGACGTGACCGCGCTCGCCGGAATGATCACGATGGAACGCAAGGGAATCCTCGGCGTGGCCATGGGCTCGAGCGAAGCCGTCGGCTACGTGGACGAACGCGGCGCGATGACGGGGCGCATATCCGAACTCGCGTTCGCGCCGGTCGATTTCAACCCGGCCGCGCCGAGATGCGAGTGGTCGGGCGACTACGGCGTGGGCGCGATGGCTTTTTCGCAGCAGGCGGTGGATTGGCTGGCCCGCGGCTTCGGCTTCGAGTTCCCGGAATCCATGAAACTGCCCGAACGGCTCAAAACCGTGCAGGCCGCCATGGAAAAAGGCGACGCGCGCGCGCTGAAGACCTTCATGCAGATAGGCCGCTTCCTCGCCCACGCGGTGCCTTGGTACAACGAATTCTACGACTATTCCAACCTCATGATCCTCGGGCGCGTCACAAGCGGGCTCGGCGGCGAAGTGATCATGGAGACGGCGAAGACCGTGCTTCGCGACGCATATCCGGAGTGGGCGGAGAAAATCGACATCTTCATGCCGGACGAGAAAGCGAGGCGGCTCGGGCAATCCGTCGCGGCGGCGCAGATTCCGGTGAGCCCGAGCGAAATGAATACGATGGAAGTAAAGGCAATATGCCAGATGTTGACGGTGAAGACGGAAACCAGCAGCAGAACCGCCATCCACCAGGCGAAGATTCCGGCGGTGACT
>JAFNRY010000003.1 GCA_017385345.1 Kiritimatiellia bacterium | reverse complement strand
CTCGACGCGCTGCTCGGCGGCTTCGACGGCGGCATGCCGGCCACGGTCGGCGTTGACGGACACTCAATCTGCGCCGGCGGCTACAGGTATGTCGCTGGAAAGCTCTATGTCCTCTTCAACTTCGGCTGGACCGGCTCGGCGTGGTACTCGTTCCTCAACCGCGACGAGTCGCTCAGGGGATTCAACCGTGTGCGTTGGGTATCGCAAAACATCCACCCGACCATTCCGGGCATCGTGTTCTCCGGCCGCGTGTACGACGCCAAGGGCAACCCCGTCGTCGGCGCCACGGTAGAACTTGACGGAGATTTCTGGAGCGGCGAAGGCAAGACCGTCATCGCCCATACGAACGCCGTCGTCCGATCGAACCAGTACGGAATGTACCACTTCCGCCTGCAGTATAAAGACCAGCAGGGCGAAACCCACCACGACGGCCGCTTCACGGTGAAGGCCAGCTATGCCGGGCTCGTCGAGAGCGACGAGAGGACGGAGGAGCGCTCGAAGGACTGGATTCTGTCGGGCAGTTATGCAGGGGCGCATCCGTGGAAGGCCGACAACGTCTATGGCGTGAATCTGACGCTTGACAAGCCCACCGGCCGCTCGGTGAAGTCGATTTCCGTGACGGGTCCCTCCGAGGTCGTTTCGGGCGAGAAGGCGCAGTTCGCCGCCACCGTCGAACTCGACGATGGGACGACGATCGAAGGAGAGGCCATGAAATGGTCGTTCGCGGGCGACACGACGAGCTCGATCATCGACGACTTGACGGGCGAGGTGACGGCCGGCCAGGTCTTCGGCCGCACGTCGAAGGTCCGCGCCACGCTGGCGCTTCCCGGCGACGAAACGGTCGTATCCGGCGAGGCGGCTTTCGCGGTCACGCTGCCTGCTGGCTACACGGAGGACGTTCCCGACTATTTCGTCGAATGGGCGCAGCCGGAAAGCGCGCTCTACGTCGATACCGGCGTGATCGGCAGGAGCGGATCCGCCATCGATCTGAAGATGTCCGTTACTGGCGGCGGAAACCCAACCATGGCGGGTTCGCGCGTGTGGGACGACGCAAAGGGCACGTTCGGACAGGACCAGGTCAACATCTTCGGCAGGTACTGGGGCGAGCAGATATTTCTTCCCGCCGGCTACTCCATCAACCATGGCTGGGCCCTTGCCGGCTACGGCGACATCGTGCGCATCGTGCAGACGAACGACCTCGACGGCGTGGCGCGCGCGACGCTGATCCACGGGAACGGCGCCATGGAGCACGGCACCGTCGACCTGCGCGGCACCGAAGTCGTCATCAACATCGAACATGTCGCAGGCAGCACCTATGAAAACGACGGCGAAGTCACCGTCATCGAACCATACGACATAACCACCGTCGTCACCAACGTGACGGACTCCGCGGCGGTGGACACGAAGATCACGATGTATCTCTTCGCGACGCACTACAAGGATCTCGCGAAAGTCGAGCACTACAACGACCGTCCGGTGGACCACCACTTCGGCCGGCTCTACCACTTCAAGGCGTATCACGCGGACGAGAACGGCGAGTACCAGCTCGTCGGCGACTTCAGGCCGTGCGTGAAGGACGGCGTCGTCGCGATGTACGACAGCGTGACGAAGAAGATTCATTATCCGCAGGGTGGCGGCAAGCTCAAGGCAGGGCCGATTTCGTACGATTCTCCGCTTTCGAGGGCGCCCGGCAGCGAGTCGCTGCACGGCGCGACGGTGTGGGGCAAAATTTCGTATGGATATGAGCGCGTTGGTATGTACAGAAGCTGGCGCCTCGCGTCCGACTGGCGCGACCTCGATGTCGGCGACTACGCCTACATGGGTGTTGGCGACATAGCAAACCTCGGCGGCAACCAAACCGCGTGGCAGAACGAGAATCTGCGCTGGTCGCAGGTGCGCTTCGACGGCTGGTTCAACGTCTCCGCCGACAAGGCCGGCGGATGGTCGATCCGGCAGGGGTACGACGACTACTTTGCGTTTTTCATCGATGGCGAACTCGTTCTCAACAACGGTACGTTTAATGCAGAAGCCAATGCCATGGTCGAAGTGTCCGAAGGCTGGCACCGCTTCACCATCGTCGCCGGCGACACGTACGGCGGCTACGGCGGCGGATGGGACTGGAGTGACGTCGTGACCGACACGCCGATGGGGATCACCGTGAACGGCTCCTTGTACGCCTTCAACACGGAGAACTTCCCGCAGGGGACGGACGAGAACAAGGTGACGCTGACGGCGGACGCCGACTGGTCCGCGCTCGGCTTGATCCAGCTCGACGGCACGACGATTGATCTGAGCGGACACAATCTGACGATTGAGGACGTCGCGATCGGCAACGTGCTCGGGGCGTCCATCGTCAACACCGCCTCGACGCGCTCGACGCTTTCGTTCACGGGCGATCCGGCGAAGTTCATCGCGGAGAAAGGCGATCTCATCGTCGGGCTCGGCAGCGATATTCTCGTTTCGCGCGCGGGCGTGCCGGCCGGAATGGCGGTCTGGACGGGCGCGACGGGCGACGGCGACGCCTCCAACATGGCGAACTGGCAGGACCCGACAACCGGCGAGGCCGTCGAAGACCTCATCAACCGCAAGATTTCCATCTCCGGCACAGGCCTTGAAGTCCAGGCCGCGATCGG
>JAFNRY010000063.1 GCA_017385345.1 Kiritimatiellia bacterium | reverse complement strand
GAACTCATCGACGGCATGAACGAGGGCGTTTCCGTCAACGACTCCATCCGCGCCGCATACGAATTCCGCAAGCAGGCCTTTGAGTTCCGTTCTACAATCGTGAATACCTTGACGGAGATGGCGGCCGAGGGCGATCCGCCGGAAAAGACGATCGAGATGCTTCGCGACGTCAACAAGCAGCTGGCGAAAGAAGGCATCAAGACGATTCCGGTCGTCGAAATCCTGCCGGACTACGAGGCGGATGAAAGTCGAGAGACTGTTGAACCATAAAAGAAAAAGCGAGGAAAGGAAAATGAAACTTCAAGCATTGGCATTCGTATCGGTCGCTCTTGCGGCGGCGGTTGCGCGTTCCGGGACCGACGGCAACGGCGAATTCGGCGGCGACATAACGGTGTGGCCGGATAACGCCGGCCTCTTTTTGTTCGTCGATACGCAAAGCCGCATCGATGGCGGCGCGGTCGAAAAGCCGATCGCCGAGCTCGCCGCCGACTTCAATATCGACATCCGCAGAATCGCCGGCGCCCCCGGCGAAGTGGACGTGCGCAAGATCCCCGCCGAACTCAAAGGATACGGCGCGAAAGGCGGAATATGGATTGTTGACGACCCGGCTTTGCCAGTCAGCCTCGCCGCCATTGAGGACGGCTGGGGCGTCCTCAATGTCGCTCCGATCCTTTCCGACGAACCCGCCGCCGCCGTCCTCGCGCTGCGAGTGAAGAAATACATAAACCGCCTCTTCGCCGATCTGCACGGCATCGGCGACCCGGTTATGATGCCGGCGTGCGTGATGAAGCCCGCCGTCGGCATGAAAGGCGTGGACGCGCTCGTATGCTCGACGTTCTCGCCCGAATCGACAGGCAAGATAATCTCCGCCCTTGCCTCCGCCGGCTACAAGCAGCGCAAGTTCGGAACCTACTACGACGCTTGCGAAGAGGGTTGGGCTCCCGCCCCGACGAACGCCGTCCAGAAAGCCATCTGGGACAAGGTCCACCAGCTCCCGACGAAACCAATCAAGATCCAGCCGCCGGACGCCAGACGCAAATGAAATGAAGTTTGTCTTCGGCTACAAGACGAGTGACAATATCCGCAAGGAAGGCGTTGTCGATGCGTCTTCAAGGGATGCCGCCTACGCCAAACTGAAGGCGGACGGCATCCGCCCGTTCAAGGTCGAACTCGCGCCTGGATTCGTCAATCGTATCCTGTCTCTCGGCTGGAGGTGGTTTGCCATCGTTGTCCTTTCGGCGGCAGCCCTGGGCTTTCTCGCCTATGCAATGCGAATGAAGAAGGCGGCGGCGATGGCTCTGTCCCCAGGCCATTATGCAGATAGACACCAACTTTACGGCGACCCCGCTACAATCGAGGCAATGGAATCGAATGCTTTTGCGGACGTGTTCGCGCTTCCGGGCGAGCGATTTCTGGCGTTCTTCGCCCAGCCCGGCCGCGCAGTGTCGGTCCCGGACGTCCTTGCCTCCGGAGCGCGTGATGCGGAATTCCTTTCCGCGTGCCTGACGAACAGCATCGCCTTTTCGCCGGAAGACCCGCGCGAGATTACGGAACTCAAGCAAATCGTCAACGGCATCAAGGAGGAGCTTCGCGCCTATTGCGGCGGCGGCGGAGATGTCCCGGGCTTCATTCGCGCCTTGTATGCGCGTCAGGAGGAGGAGGCGACGATTTACAATCGCGTCCTCAACGAACTCGAAGGCAACCCCGACCCGCAGCTCTGGGAGGAGCGCAACAAGTCCCTCCGCGAACTTGGTCTGAGGACCGTTGCAAGGCCGAAGACGCGCAAATAGAACACAGACGGATACAAAAACAAGCGTCATAATTCTGTACTTTTCTGCACTTCTACTGCACGAAGAAATTAGCATTGAGCCCATATATGTTTGAAAAAGCCGTGGTTCATCGATTGTCGGCTATACGACAGTCGATGCTCCGGCGGCTGGCAACTACAAAGCGCTCTCGGTAGCGTTTGACAATATAGGCGAGTCAACCGAGTTCCCGATTGCCGAACTTCTTACTTGTGCGGCGCCCAAGGGCGGTGCCGCCGCCATCACCACCGCCGATCAGATTTGGCTTTGGGATACCGATGGCAACGAATGGGTAAAATACTACTATCGCAAAGTAGGAACTCAGGCTGCGGTCGGTTGGTGCAAAGCAGGCGAAACAATCGTCACCACGGATACAATTGGCGCCGGTGAAACATTCTTCTTTAGACGCGGAGGCGGCGGCTCTGCGACAACGCTCACTCTGTCTGGCGCCGTAAGGGAATTCGCTGCTAAACCAACATATACCGCACCTGCCGCTGGCAATTACAAATTTATCGGCTATCCTTGGCCGGTGGATTTGCCGATTGCCGGATTTGAGAAGTTCCAAGGCGCCCCCAAGGGAGGTGCTGCTGCAATCACTACAGCCGATCAGATTTGGCTCTGGGACACGGATGCAAACGATTGGGTTAAATACTATTATCGCAAGGTCGGCACACAGGCCGCGGTAGGCTGGTGCAAGGCGGGTGAAACGACGGTTACGACGAACACCATCCCTGCTGGAGTTGGATTCTTCTTCCGGCGTGGTGGCGGCGGTTCAGCCGATACAATCACCTTCACGTACGATGTCAAGTAATTTAGTGCGGCGCACGGTGTGCCGCGCAAAAACAAGGAAAATCAAAATGAAGAAACTAACAATACTTGCCTCGGTTGCGAT
>JAFNRY010000062.1 GCA_017385345.1 Kiritimatiellia bacterium | reverse complement strand
TGGTTGTTCGACGTGCCTGTCTTGCCGCCGAACTCAGTGTCGGGATACTTGCCTACGTAGCCCCAAAGGCTCATGCTGGTACCTCCTGGCTCGCGCAGACCACCCATGAGGCGGTGCTGCGCGACGTGTCTTTCTCGGTCGCGAAGGGCGAGATATTCGCTCTTCTCGGCGGTTCTGGATGCGGCAAATCCACTTTGATGAAGCACATGATCGGACTGAATCCGGTGCTTGGCGGTACGCTTAAGATATTCGGCGAGGAATGGACCCGTGAATCGCGCGCCCGCCTTTGCGGAAAGATAGGCGTCATGTTCCAGGGCGGCGCGCTGTTCGGAGGAATGACGTGTCTCGAGAATGTAATGCTGCCGATGGAGGAATTCACGAGACTTTCCGCCCGCGAAAGGCGCGAAAAGGCCATGTCGCTACTTGCCGACGTCGAACTCGCGGATGCGGCGGACAGGTTGCCCGGCGAAATATCGGGCGGCATGAAGAAGCGCGTGGCCATAGCGCGCGCGATGGCTCTCGACCCCGGAATCGTCTTTCTCGACGAACCTGGCGCCGGGCTCGATCCGATCGTCTCCAACGCGCTCGACAATCTCGTGCTTTCGCTCCGCGAACGCAAGGGCACTACTTTCGTCGCCGTCACGCACGAACTTCCAAGCATATTCAAAATCGCCGACAGGTGCGCCATGTTCGACAAGGCGCGCCGCGCCATGGTCGCCATCGGCGCGCCGGCGCATCTGCGCGATTTTTCCGGCGACTGTTTCACAAGGGATTTTTTCACGAGAGGAGGCTCAAATGTCTGATTCCACGCGCCCCGACTACGCAAAGACCGGTTTTGCAGCGTTGGCATGCATCGCCGCCATAATAGGCGTGCTGGTCTATTACGGAGGATTTGCCTCCGGCAGGAACGTATTTTTTGCCGAGACATGGTACGACGCGCCGGTGTCCGGCTTGAGCGTCGGCAGCGAAGTCAACCTGCGCGGAGTGAAGGTCGGTGAAGTAAAGTCGATTTCGTTCATCGGATCGGACTACGAGGAGGCGGCGGAGGAAGATCTGCAGAAGATACGCATAGTCTTTGCACTGGACAGCAGGCTCGTGCGCAGGAAGCCCGGGGCGACGCCCGAGGAGACGATCGAGTATCTCGTGTGGAAGGGAGTGCGCGCAACCGTTTCGTCGAGCGGGATAACAGGGCTTTCCAAAGTGGAATTGAACTATCCGAAAGACGCCGGGAAGCCGCCGAAGCTTTCGTGGCATCCGCAATATGTTTGCATTCCGCCGTACCCGTCGATATTGGAGAGTTTTACAGATTCGATAACCAAAGTGATGAACCATCTCAACAAGATGGATCTCGCGGCCGCCGGCAGCAACATAGTCTCCATTGTGTCGTCGGCCGCCAAAGCGGTGGAGGGTGCCGGGGATTTCATCGAAACGCAGATGCCGGCGCTGAAGGAGGCGGTTTCCAACATCGAGTCGGCGAGCGGTTCTCTGGGCGCGTTTGCCAGGGAGGTAAAGGACAATCCGTCGCTTCTCATCAGGTCGCGCGACGAGAAGCCGCTGCCGGAGACCGATAGATGAGCGGACTACCGGAAGCGCCGGCGTCTCCGGGTGCGCTTGCAGGGCAGATCGAGAAATCCTGGCGCGAGGCGCTTTCCGGAGAGATTTCGTCGCCGCGGTTCGCGGCGCTCGAACGATTTGTGGACGCCGCCTATTCCCGAGGCGGCGGCGCTCCCGCGGTTTTCCCTCCGCGCGAAAAACTTTTCGAAGCTTTCAAAAGGACTCCTTTCGACAAAACGAAAGTCGTCATTCTTGGACAGGATCCGTATCACGAGCCAGGCCAGGCGCAGGGACTTGCGTTCTACGTTCCGCCCTCCGTCAAGCCGCCGCCTTCTCTTGCGAACATCGCCAAAGAATACGGCCGCATGCCTGATCTTCTGGCGTGGGCGGACGGCGGAGTGCTTCTGCTGAATGCGATTTTGACGGTGGAGTCCGGAAAGGCCCTGTCGCACAAAGGCAGAGGCTGGGAGGAATTCACGGATGCCGCGATTGCGGCGCTTGCAGAAAAACGTGAGAATGTTGTGTTCATACTCTGGGGTGGCGCGGCGCGGCGCAAAGGCGCGGCGATAGATCGTTCGCGCCATTGCGTCATAGAATCCGCCCACCCTTCGCCCCTTTCGGCCTACCGCGGATTTTTCGGATCCGATCCTTTCGGCAAGGCGAGAACTTACCTTTCGGCGCACGGCATCGAACCGCCTTTTTGACGTGCGGCGCCGGACGTTCCTGCATTGCAAGCAAATGGTCGCCTCGCACCGCGCAGTTTCTTGCGGTAATAATAATTGACGTCACCGTATCGCAAGTGAATGGTTGCCTCGCAGGGACTCGAACCCCAACAAGCAGAATCAGAATCTGCGGTGCTACCATTACACCACGAGGCAAAACAACGACCGCTAAACGCGGCCTCGCCTTCCGTACTGGCGGGGTCGACGGGGCTCGAACCCGCAACCCCCGGATCGACAGTCCAGTGCGCTAACCAATTGCGCCACAACCCCGTTTTCCGAGAAAGCGTGTGTATTTTATCATATCCTCGATCGTCGCGCAAGCAAAAAATGAAAAAAAGGAAAGCCAGTCCAGTTGTCATGCACCAACTTGTTTTCCGACGTAGCGTCGGCAAGCGAAGGGTCGAACGCCTCGGATGGAATGGCGGAGTTGAGCATACGCAGTTCGTTATAATAGTCGCGGTTCCGGGAAGCCGCACGGTGCGTCCATCCGTTGTTTTGATAGAACCAGCATCGATTTTCCTGCCGGGTGCTAGGCTCGCTCGTGTGGCCGGACGCATTCATGCGGAACGCCGGCGTTGCGCCGAGTTTTGGCTCGTTCGCTATTCCGGCGCGTTTGTCGGAGCAATAATTTGGTAGAATAGTGCAAAAGGCAACAGGAAGGTTGAAATGGACAATAAACTATACATAAAACCGCCGCTGGTGAATCGCGCCTACGATTGGCGAAAAGGGCCGGCGCCGAAGACGCGTCGCGAACTTGACAAGTTTTTCGATTCCCCCTCCATAACCCGTCTGAAAGAGCAGATTTGCGAGATGGGCCGGCGCATCTACGCCAAGGATTACACCGACGGCAACGGCGGCAACATATCCGTCCGGGTCGGCGAGGATCTTGTCTTGTGCACCCCGACGCTCTGCTGCAAGGGCTTCATGAAACCGGAGGATATCTGCCTCGTCGATATGTCGGCGGGCCAGCTTTGTGGCTACCGCCCGGCGACGAGCGAAGTGAAGGTCCACATAGCGATGATGAAGTCCGCCGGCATGGACGCCTGCATCCACTGCCATCCGCCGCACTGCAATGCGTTTCTCTTCGCCGGGCTCGTTCCGCCGAGCGGCGTGAATCCCGAAGCCGACATATTCCTCGGCCAGATTCCCCTGGCTCCCTACGCGACGCCGGGTTCCGCCGATGTCGCGTCCAGCGTGGCGGCGGCCGCCAAAAAGTCCAACGTAGTGTTCATGGAGAACCACGGCATAGTCTGTGGCGGGCGCGACGTGGAAGAGGCGGAATGGCTCGCCGAGAACGCCGACGCCTACTGCCGCGTGCTGCTTCTCGCCGCGGGCCACGGCGGAAAGATCCGCCAGGTGGGGCCGAAATCCGTCAAGGCGCTTTTCGACATACGGAAGGCCATGGGCTTTTCCGGGATTCCGGAGAAGCTGTACAACACCAACCGGTTCAACGGCTATCAGATGAAGAAGTCTGCAAAATGACTTTTCTGCTCGCCGGCCTGCTTCTTCTTGCGCCTGCGCCGGCGGCGCGGGCGGAGAGCGTCGTTCTCGGCGGCGTCGAATACGAGTGCGCCGATGGAATGTGCGTGCCGGCCGGCGGTTTCGGGGCGGGCGCCGCCGGCGTCCGGGACGGCGCTCCCGCGGCCTCCGGCGGGCCGCGGCTCGCGCAAGGGTACATGGACGCGGCGGATTTCATTGCTTTCCTCGACGGGGCGGAGCAGGAAAGCGCGTTCGAAGGAATGCCGGTCTGGCTGATGCTGCTTGCCGTTCTCGCGGGCGGCTTCTGCCTGAACATGACGCCGTGCGTGCTGCCGATGGTGCCGGTGACGCTGATGGTGGTCGGCCGGTCGCCCGCGCGCGGTCTGCTCTATGCCGCCGGGCTTGCGGCCGCCTACGGGGCGCTTGGATTCGCGGCGTCGGCATTCGGCCTTTCCTTCGGCGCGATACAGGGAGATCCCTGGTTCAATGCGTCGATTTCGGCGTTGTTCGTTTTGTTCGCGCTGGCGATGTGCGGCGCGGTTCGCATCGATTTTTCGCGCCGGAGGAACTCGCTTGCCAAGTTCGGCGGCAGGATGGCGCCGGGGCTTTTTGCGTTTTTCATGGGAATCGCCGGCGCGGTCCTCGCCGGAGCGTGCGTCGCGCCTGTGGTGCTTGCCGTCCTCGCCGAGAGCGCAGTGCTCGCGTCCTCGGGGCGCGGCGCGCTTTCCGCCGCCCTGCCGTTCGTCCTCGGCGCCGGCATGGCTCTGCCGTGGCCGTTCGCCGCCGCGGGCATGAAGATACTGCCGCGTCCGGGGGCGTGGATGAGATATGTCAACTTCGCTTTTGCCGCCGTCGTCCTCTGCTTTGCTGGCTGGTACGGTCGTCTCGCGTGGAACGGCTTCGCGGCGCGCGGCGCGTCCGCCGCCGCCGTCCGGTCCGCCGCCGCGCCCGGCGACGTGCGGTTTTCTTCGCCGGCCGAATTCTCGCTCAAGGGGTTGAAGAGGCCCGTTCTTGTGGATTGCTGGGCGTCGTGGTGCAAGAATTGTGCCGCGATGGAGGGAACGACGCTGGCCGACGAGGCGGTTCGCAGGAAGCTCGAAGGCTTCACGGTCGTCCGTCTGCGCGCCGAAAACATAGAAGAGCTTGTTGCGACGAAGGGTTTCGAGAAGGTCAAGGGCCTTCCCGCATTCGCCGTTTTCGAGTAGGCGGTAGTGGAGCGGGCCGGGCGCGGCCGCGGAAAAGACTTAATTAAGGAGAAGGAGAGGAAGGCTATGCTGACGATAGGAGTGGATTCATCGACACAAGGGACCAAAGCGGTCGTTTACGATACGTCCGCCGGGAAGATAGTGGCGTCAGCCGCGGTGAACTACGGGCGCGACCTGCCGGAGTACGGCGCGCCGGACGGCTTCATCCCGTGCGCCGATCCGGCGGTGCGCCGCGCCGATCCGCGCATGTGGATCGACGGCCTGCGTCTCGCGCTCGCCCGGCTGCGCGATTCGGGCGCGCCCATGTCCGAAGTCGCCGCCATCGGCGGCTGCGCCCAGCAGCACGCGACGGTGTATCTCGGCGCGGATGGCGGTTTTACGCGCGAAAGCTCGCCGATCTGGATGGATTCGTCCACCACGGAGGAGGTGGCGCGGCTCGACGCGATGTTCGGTTCGTCGCTTGCGCGCCGCACCGGATCGCCGGCGACGGAGCGCTTTGCGGCCGCGCAGGTGATAAAGTTTGCGCGGGAGGACCCCGCCGCCTACGCGGCCACCGCCAGAATCCATCTGCTCAGCTCGTATATCACGGCTGTGCTTTCAGGGCGCGCCGACGCGCCGGTGGACACGGGCGACGGCGCGGGGATGAACCTCCTCGATCTTTCGACGCTCGAATGGGCCGGCGACATATGCGAGGCCGTCGCGCCGGGGCTCGAGAAGAAACTCCCCCCGGTGCACCGGCCGGGCGGCGCCGATCGCTATGCGCTCGCGCCGGAGTTTGCCTCCTTCGGGCTGAAGCCGGGCATACCCGTGGCGCCGTTCACCGGCGACAATCCGGCCTCTCTCGTCGGCTGCGGCGCCGAAAAGCCGGGATGCGCCGTCATTTCGCTCGGCACGAGCGATACTTTCTTCGCGGCGATGCCGGATTTCAGGACGGATCCCGACGGATACGGCCACGTTTTCGGAAACCCCGCCGGCGGCTTCATGTCGCTCGTGTGCTTCAAGAACGGCTCTCTCGCCCGCGACCGCGTCCGCAGGGAATGCGGCGTCGAGTGGGACCGCTTCGACGCGATATGCGGCGACGGCGGGGCCGGACGCGCCTTCCCGTATTTCGAGACGGAGATAACGCCGCGCCACGAAGCGACCGGCGTCGAAGCCGACTTCGACTGGGCGGCGGCGGAGCCAGAAAGGAAGATACGCGCCGTGATCGAAGGCCAGCTGCTCAACATGTACGAGCGCACGCGCTGGATAGGCGACTTCCCGGTAATATACGCGACGGGCGGCGCATCGCGCTCGGCCGGCATCCTCAAGGCGATCCGCCGCATTTTCGACGCCGAGGTCCGGACGCTCGACGCGACGGATTCCGCCGCCGTCGGTGGCGCCAGACTCGCGGCGGCGGCGGCGCGGTAGGCGCGGCTACAGCAGGATTTTGCTATAATAGCGGGCCAAACGGTACGGACGGAAAGATTGCAAGGCGGAATAGAAACATGAAATACGAAGAAGCGGTTTCCAAACTCGAGAAATGCGGGCAGGAGCACGTGCTGAGGCACTGGAAGAAACTCGGAAAGAAGGAGCGTGAAAGCCTTCTGGCTCAGATCGAAGCTCTCGATCCGGCCGGCCTGCGGCAGTGCCGCGAGGCGCTCGCGGCAGGCGCGACCCCGCCGGATGCGTCCAAGGGGCTGGCGGCGAAGGTCGAGCGGCTTGCGGGGAAGAAGCGCGCGGCCGCGGTCGCGGCGGGCGAGGCGGAGCTGCGCGCAGGGCGCGTGGCGGCGCTGCTCGTGGCGGGCGGCCAGGGCTCGAGGCTCGGGTTCGAAGGCCCCAAGGGCGCCTATCCCATCGGGCCGCTGACGGGCGCCCCGCTCTTCTATTTTCACGCAAGGAAGATACTCGCCAGAAGCCGCCGCTACGGCAGGCCGATTCCGTTCTACGTGATGACGAGCGAGGCCAACAACGCCGCCACCGTCGAATGTTTCGAGAAGAACGGCTGGTTCGGGCTCGACAGAAAGAACGTTTTCTTCTTCACCCAGGGCATGTGGCCGGGCATGACCGCGGACGGAAAGATAATCCTCGACGCCCCAGGGCACATCTTCACCAGCCCGGACGGACACGGCGGCCTGCTCGCGGCCATGAAACGCGCCGGCGTCCTCGCCGACATGAAGAAGCGCGGCGTGGAGTCCGTCTTCTTC
>JAFNRY010000061.1 GCA_017385345.1 Kiritimatiellia bacterium | reverse complement strand
GGCAAGAGCTTCCGCAACGAAGTGACGCCGCGCAACTACACCTTCAGAAGCCGCGAATTCGAACAGATGGAGCTCGAATTCTTCATAAGGCCGGACGAAGCGGTCGAGATTCTCCACGGCCACGTCGTCACCCTCGCGGACAACCCCGACCTCGACGGCCCTGTGCAGGACGACTGGGGATGGGAGGTGTGGCACAAGTACTGGGTCGAACAGCGCAAAAAGTTCCTCAACGCTGTCGGCCTCCCGACCGAGCATTTCGTCGAATACTGGCAGAAGCCGGACGAACTGGCGCACTACGCCCGCGCATGCGTCGATATCGAGTACGACTTTCCGTTCGGGCGCCAGGAGCTCGAAGGCATCGCCGCGAGGAGCGACTTCGACCTGTCGCAGCACCAGAAGCATTCCGGAGAATCGCAAGCCGTGTTCGACGATCCGCTCAAGCAGGCGGCGAAGAAGATGGACGAAGCGGCGCGCGAGGCGTTCATCGCCAAGACGGCCGCGGAATGGTCCGCGCGCGGCAAGGACCCCGAGGCGGCGCGCCGCTTCTGCCTCGACCTCTTCGACGGCAAGTACATACCGCACGTCATCGAACCATCGGCCGGCGTTGACAGGCTCATGCTCGCGCTTCTATGCGAAGCCTACGAGGAGCAGAAACTCGTCGATGAAAAAGGCAAGGAGGACGTGCGCACCGTTCTGCACTTCTCGCCGAAAGTGGCGCCCGTCAAGGTCGCCGTCTTCCCGCTCGTAAAGAAGGATCCCGACCAGGACCGCATCGCGCGGGAGATCTTCGGCAAGCTCCAGAAGAAGGTGAACGCGATATGGGACGTGAGCGGCGCCATCGGCCGGCGCTACCGCAGGCAGGACGAGGCCGGCACGCCGTGGTGCATCACCATCGACTCGCAGACCGTGCAGGACGGCACCTTCACGGTGCGCGAGCGCGACTCCATGCGGCAGTCGAGGATGTCGTACGCGCAGTTCCTCGAAATGATGTTCGAAGCGCTGGAATTCTGACGCGCGGCCCAACGGACACGGAGGCATCGCCGTGAAAGCGGCTCTTCTGCACTATTGGCTCGTGAACGTGCGCGGAGGGGAGAAGGTTCTCTCCGCGCTCGCGGAGCTTCTGCCGGACGCGCCGATATACACGCATGCATTCTCCGGCGAACAGGCGAAGCGCGCTTTCGCGGGACGGGACGTGCGCGAATAGTTCATTTCAAAGCTTCCGTTCGGCAGGCGCCATCCCCAAATCTGGCTTCCGCTCATGCCGGCCGCCTCGCGGAGCCTCGACCTTTCCGAGTTCGACCTGCTCGTATCGAGCGAATCGGGCCCCGCGAAAGGAGTGCGCAAGCCGGCCGGATGCCGCCACGTCTGCTACTGCCACACGCCAATGCGCTACCTCTGGGACATGCACGACGAATACATGCGCGATGCGGGCCCGGCCGGCAAAGCGGCCATGGCCGTTTTCACCCGCTATCTTCGCAGGCAGGATCTCGCAAGCGCCGACTCGGTCGATGAATTCGTCGCCAATTCCGCCTTCGTCGCCGGACGCATCAAACGCATATACGGGCGCGATTCGACCGTGGTGCATCCGCCGGTGGACGTCGAATGGTTTTCCCGGGCGCCGCGCACGGAGGGCGGGGAATACTACCTCTTCGCGGGGGCGAACGTCAAATACAAGCGCAAAGACCTCGCCGAGAAGGCGTGCGCGCGCATGGGCAGGCGACTCGTCACCGCCACAAACGCCACGCCGGAGGAACTTCGCGATCTCTACCTCGGAGCCAAGGCGCTGCTCTTTCCGGGAATCGAGGACTTCGGCATAGTGCCGGTCGAATCGCAGGCCGCCGGGACGCCCGTGATAGCATTCGGGGAAGGCGGCGCCCTCGAAACGGTGGCGAAGGGCAAAACAGGGCTGTTCTTCAAGGAGCAAACCGTCGAATCCCTCTGCAACGCCATCGAGGAGTTCGAGTCGCGCAGCTGGAATCCGGACGAATGCCGCGCAAACGCCCTTCGCTTCCGAAAGGAGGCATTCGTCTCCAAGATGGAGCGGATCCTTTTCAAGCGCGCGGCGGCGCCCGGACCGGATCCGACCGGCGAGGCCGGCGTTTGATATAATATCAGCCATGGAAAGCAACGAATACCGCGAACAGCGGCTGGCGTCGGCAAGAGAACTCGCCGCCGCCGGACGGGCGCCGTACGGGCACAAATACGACCACGCCGATCTAAAGGACGTGCGCAGGGATTTCGCAGAGGGGGCGGCAGCCCGCGTCGCGGGCCGTCTCATGACGATACGACGCATGGGCAAAATGAACTTCTGCACCGTCAACGACGGCACGGACAAGTTTCAGCTCATCTTCAAGCGCGACGAACTGTCAGAAGAATCGTTCAAGTCCTTCAAACTGCTCAATCTCGGCGACATAATCGGAGCGGAAGGCACGCTCTTCACTACGCAAAAAGGCGAAAAGTCGCTCGTAGTCAAGGAATGGACGATGCTGGCAAAGGCGCTCGAGCAGCCGCCGGAAAAGTTCCACGGGCTGGCGGACCGGGAAGAGTGCTACAGGCGACGCTACATCGACCTCATGACGAACGACGAGACGCGCGAAAGGTTCTTCGCGCGCAGCCGCATCATAGCGGAAATCCGCAAGTATCTGTGGGAGCGCGGCTTCTGCGAAGTCGAAACGCCCATACTCCAGGACCAGGCAGGCGGCGCGGCCGCCAAACCGTTCGTCACGCGCTACAACGCGCTCGACAAGGAATGCGTGCTCCGGATCGCGCCGGAGCTGTATCTGAAGCGCCTACTCGTCGGTGGCATGAACAAAGTCTTCGAAATAGGCAAGGACTTCCGCAACGAGGGCATCGACCGCACCCACAACCCCGAGTTCACCGTCTGCGAGATCTACGAGGCCTACGGCGACCGCACCTCGATGGAGGCGATCATGGAGGGCCTTCTCCTGCACCTCTGCGACAAGGTCATCGGGACGCGCAAGGTCGAGTACGGCGAGAAGAAGGAGATAATCGACTTCAATCCGCCATACCGCCGCGTCGCGTACAAGGACCTCGTCAAGGAGCTGAAGGATCTTTAACGTCCACTATTCATACATTT
>JAFNRY010000060.1 GCA_017385345.1 Kiritimatiellia bacterium | reverse complement strand
GTGCAGCTTGAACTTCTCAAGGCGGTAAAGGCGCTCGGCAAACCTGTCGTGACGATACTTATCATGGGTCGTCCGCTCGTATTGGACGAGGTTGCCGCGAATTCCGACGCGGTGCTGCTCGCGTGGTATCCCGGAACCGAGGGCGGCACGGCGATAGCGGAAACGGTGTTCGGGCTGAACAACCCCGGCGGGAAGCTGCCTGTGTCGTTTCCGCGCAGCGAAGGGGCGATTCCGTGCTACTACCATGCGCTTCGCGACAGGGGGAACTACGTCGATTGCGAAGGAAGCGCGGCCTATCCGTTCGGCTACGGACTTTCCTATACGACGTTCGAGGTGTCGAAGCCGAGAATCGAGGGCAACATTGTTTCCGTAGATGTCGTGAACACAGGCAAGATGCGTGGCGACGACGTGGTTCAGATGTACATTCATGATGTGAAGTTCACCGTTGCGCGTCCTGCGTGGGAACTTCGCGGATTCCAGCGTGTTACGCTTGAGCCGGGCGAGCGCAATACGGTTTCGTTCGAACTGACAGAGAAGGAACTCGGCTACTGGAATAGCAATGTCGAGTATGTCGTGGAGCCTGGCGACTTTAAGGTGGCGGTCTGGGACAGGTTCACGCCCTCGTTCGGCGCCGACCGCCAGGTAGTGTACACCGTCAAGTAGAATTTGAAAGAATAAACATTATGAAAATCAAATCGTCTGTTCTCTTCCTCCTGTCTTCTGTCTTTCTTGCCTCGTGCGCCGTGTGGGCGGCGGAAGACCCGCTGGCCGGCGAGCCGGAGGGCGAGCGCATCGCGCTCTGGCCTGAGGGAAAGATCCCCGGCGTCGTGCAGATGGGGATATGCAGGAACACGGACTGGATCGCAAAAGGGAAAGGCGCACTTGTCATGTCCTTCGACGACAGGAACTTCGTTGCGTGGGAAAATGCAGCTCCTCTCTTCCGAAAGTACGACGCACGCGTGACGTTCTTCTTCTGCGGCGTACTCGATGATCAGGCGAAGAAATCGCTCAGGTGGCTTTCGCACCACAATGGGCATTCAATCGGTCTTCATGGACTCGGACATCGAAATGCGGATTCGGCCGTGGCGTCGATGGGTGCCGTCGAGTATTGGACGAAGGAGATTGCGCCGCAGTTGGAAGCATGTCGTGCCGCAGGGCTAAATATAACGTCGTTCGCCTATCCGAACTGCCAATTCACCGGCGAGACCGATGAACTTTTCCGCACGAACGGATTCAAGCACGTGCGCGGCGGGCTCCTTGATGTGACGCCATACGACCCGAAGGGCGAGAAGCGGGCGGGATTAAGGCCCGTTCATACCGTTGACAAGGCGTTCATCCCGGCGAAGGAACTGCAGAATCGCTTCCGTCTCGACACGGCGCTTGTGGGCGAATCGTACAACACCGATATCGAGGACATCCTGAAGTGCGTCCGCCGCTGCGCGGAGCGCAACGAGGTGTTCGTTCTGACTTCGCACGGCATCGCCCCCGGAGCAAAGAGCATAAACATGAAGACCGAATGGCTCGAGCGCATCCTTGCCACGGCGAAGGAATGCGGCGTAGCCGTCATCGGATTCAACGAACTGTGATGCGTCCAGAATGAATGGAAAAATCCGCAACAACTATTTCCGAAGAAATTATAATAATTTCGGATTGTATTCCGAAATAAATTATGGTACACTACAATTTGGAAAGTCGGAGCAGGCGGAATCGGGAACGTTAAAATGCATATAAAACGCGATATTGACAGTTTTTTGGCCAAGCGGATGTTTGGTGGGAAGACAATTGTCATATACGGACCGCGGCAGGCGGGGAAGACAACGGCTGTAGAGGCATACTTGTCGGCGAACG
>JAFNRY010000059.1 GCA_017385345.1 Kiritimatiellia bacterium | reverse complement strand
TGTCGTGGGCGCCGTCGAGGCTGCCACGGGAATCGACGATGTCGAAATCGTTCTCGTCGGCGACGAGACGGCGATTCGCCGCGAAACGGAACGCTTTTCGAAAGACAGGCGCGCCATGTTCGAGCGTGCCGTCGCCGCGGGCAGGCTTTCGATCGTCCACGCGCCCGACAAGGTCGAGATGGACGACGTTCCGGTCGAGGCCGTCCGCAAGAAGAAGGATTGTTCGATAAACGTCGCTATGCGGCTCGTCAAGGAAGGTAAGGCGGACGCGTTTGTCTCGGCCGGCAATTCCGGGGCGGTGGCGACGAGCGCGATACTCAATCTCGGGCGCATAGCGGGGGTGAAGAGGCCGGCCATAGCGATGCCTCTGCCGACGCGGTCGCCCGAAAGGCCGTTGCTGCTGCTCGACGCCGGCGCCAACATGGATTGCCACCCCGAGTGGCTCGCGCAGTTCGCCATAATGGGAGCGGTCTATTCCCGCCGGGTCATAGGCCGTCAGTCGCCAGCGGTCGGTCTTCTATCGATTGGCGCTGAAGAGTGCAAGGGCAACGAACTGATACACGCCACCAACCCTTTGATACAGAAGATCGATGGCCTGAACTTCATTGGCAACATAGAAGGCCACGACATATGCGGCGGGCAGCTTGACGTCGCCGTCGCCGACGGCTTCGTCGGCAATGTTGTCCTCAAAACCGTCGAATCCGTGGCGCACGCCATAAGCGGCTGGCTCAAGGCCGAACTGAAAAAGAGCCTGTTCCGCAAAATGTGCGCGTTGCTGCTCAAACCGGCTTTCAACGCCTTGAAGAAGCAGATGGATCCCGAGGTTTACGGAGGGGCGCCGCTTCTTGGCGTCCCCGGAGCGGTCATAATTACCCACGGCAATTCCACCCATAAGGCCATCTACTACGCTGTCAAGACCGGCATGGCGGCGGCGAAGAACGATGTCACCGGAGTGATAGCGAAGGAAATCGCCGCCCACGGCGCGGCGGTCGCGGCGGCAGGCGCCGCGTCGTCCCCGACAACCACCGACAGACAATGAGCGAATATAATTTCAGCGCTATCGAGAAGAAGTGGCAGAAACGCTGGCTTGAAAACAAGACTTTCAAGACGGATACTGCGGCTCCGGGTCCCAAGTTCTACTGTCTTGACATGTTTCCGTATCCGTCGGGCGCCGGTCTGCACGTAGGGCATCCAGAAGGTTACACAGCGACCGACATTCTGTGCCGCTACAAGCGGATGAAGGGGTTCAACGTGCTCCATCCGATGGGATGGGACGCGATTGGCCTGCCGGCCGAGCAGTACGCCGTAGAAACCGGTACCCACCCGGCGGCCACCACAGCGAAGAATGTTGCGCGCTTCCGCGAGCAGATCAGATCACTCGGCTTCAGCTACGATTGGGATCGCGAAGTGGACACGACCGATCCCAAATACTACCGCTGGACGCAGTGGATATTCGAGCAGCTCTACAAAAAAGGGCTGGCGTACGTGGCGGAAGTGCCGGTGAACTGGTGCCCGGCCCTCGGAACGGTGCTGGCCAACGAGGAGGTTATCGACGGCAGGAGCGAGCGCGGGAACCATCCCGTCGAGAGGCGTCCAATGCGCCAGTGGATGCTGCGGATAACAGAGTACGCCGAGCGTCTTTTGAAGGATCTCGACGGCCTCGACTGGCCGGAAGGCATCAAGGAGATGCAGCGCAACTGGATCGGCAAATCCACCGGCGCGCTCGTCGATTTCGCCGTCGCGGGCCGCGAGGGCGAGAAGATCCAGGTTTACACCACGCGCTGCGACACTCTTTTCGGAGCCACCTACATGGTGCTCGCGCCAGAGCATTCGCTTGTGACGAAGTGGCTCGGAGAGGGAGCGATAGCCAATGCCGGCGCGGTCGAAGCCTATCGCAGGAAAGCGGCCTCCAAGAGCGATCTCGAGCGGACCGAACTGAACAAGGAGAAGACGGGCGTCCTGCTCGAGGGCGTGCGCGGCGTGAATCCCGTCAACGGCGACGAACTGCCGGTTTTCATATCCGACTACGTGCTTGCAAGCTATGGCACCGGCGCGATTATGGCGGTTCCGGCGCACGACGAGCGCGACTTTGAATTCGCCAAGGTTTTCGGGCTTCCGGTGTATCAGGTCGTTTCGTCCGCGGGCGTAGCGTCTGCGGAGGCCGGCGGCGATTCTTCCGAGCGCGTTCTCTACAAGGGCGATACCGCATACACCGACATCGCTGACGGGACGATGGTCAACAGCGGTTTCATTACCGGTCTCGGCGTGAAGGCGGCGCAGGCGAAGATGATAGCGTGGTTGGAGGAGAAGGGGTGCGGCAGGGCCAAAACCCAGTACAAGCTGCGGGACTGGCTTTTCTCTCGCCAGCGCTACTGGGGCGAGCCGTTTCCCGTCATACATTGGGAGGATGGCACCTGCAGTCTCGTTCCCGAGGAGGATCTGCCCTTGACGCTGCCGGAGCTGGCCGACTACAAGCCGACTGGCACCGGCGAGCCGCCTCTTGCGAAAGCGAAGGAATGGGTCGAGGTGACGGATCCGGCGACCGGGAAGAAGGGGCGCCGCGAGACGAACACTATGCCTCAGTGGGCGGGAAGCTGCTGGTACTATCTGCGTTACATCGATCCGCGCAACGACAAGGCGTTTGCCGATCCGGAATTGTTGAAGAAGTGGTTGCCGGTCGATCTTTACGTCGGCGGCGCCGAACACGCGGTGCTGCATTTGCTCTACGCCCGCTTCTGGCACAAGGTGCTTTTCGATCTGGGTTTCGTGCCGACCAGCGAGCCTTTCCAGCGGCTTGTGAACCAGGGCATGATACTCGGGCTGGCCTACCGCACGAAGCGTGGGGTCCTCGTCCCGGCCGACAAGATCGAATGGCGCGACGGCAAGCCGTGGGGCGCGGAAGACGGCTGCGCCCCCGAACCGTTGACCGAGGCGCCGGCCAAGATGTCCAAGTCGCTCAAGAATGTGA
>JAFNRY010000058.1 GCA_017385345.1 Kiritimatiellia bacterium | reverse complement strand
GGAAGTCAGGACGAGCAATTTCCTCATGTGGGAAACCGCGTACAGCGAGTGGTATTTCACGGACGTTCTCTGGCCGGATTTTTCGCGCGAGGATTTTGAAAACGCCCTCGCCGACTACGCCGGGCGCGAACGGCGCATGGGCGGACGTCCGGAACAAAAGGCTGCGCGGCCGCGCGCGGCCGCAAGAAAGGCCCGCGGATGAATCCTGTCGCAAAACGCTCCGTTACCGCGCTTGCCGTCGCTGCCGCGATCGTGCTGGCGATCCTGTTCGCTCCCGCCGGCGCGGTCGGCCTCGCTGTCGGAGCCATAGCCTTTCTGGCGATGCTGGAGTTTGCCTTCCTCTTGCGCAAGAAGGTTCTTTCGCCGCGTCCGCCGTCGAAATCGGCGGTTGCGGCCGTCATTGCGGCGGGGGCGGCATGCATAATTTGCGCTTTCGGCTGTCTTGCCGGAATCGCGCGCTCGCACGGAAATTTGATGTTGCTTTATGTCGTGGCGGTTGTCAAGATCTCCGACATGGGAGGGTTCGCTTTCGGCCTCTCTTTCGGCAGGCGCAAACTCTGCCCGAAGATTTCTCCAGGTAAAACATGGGAAGGTCTGGCCGGTTCGGTGTTGGCCTCTTGCCTGCTTTCGTGCGCATTCATTCCTCTTACCGGAATGGGGGCCGGTCTCGCATTGGCTTGCGGTCTCGTCGCGGCGGTATCCGGCACGGCGGGCGATCTCGTCGAGAGCGCCTTCAAACGCTGGGTCGGCGTCAAGGATTCTTCGGTGCTGTCTTTCACAAACGGCATGGGCGGCATTCTCGACATGACGGATTCGCTTTTCTTCGCTCCCGCTCTGATTTCTGCGCTCGCTTTCTGACCGGTCCGTGCCCGGCAGCGATTCCCCTGAAACAAAGACGCGTTTTTTCGAAGTTGCCAATTTGATATAATCGCAAATGATGAGGAAGGTATCTGTTGACAAAGGCGTGGTTTTCGGCGGCGGACGGCTCGTGTTCATAGCGGGGCCGTGCGTTATCGAATCTCGCGACATGGCGCTCGCGCTTGCGGAGCGTCTTACGAAGCTTTCCGCCAGGCTTCGCGTTCCGTTCATATTCAAGGCGAGTTTCGACAAGGCCAACAGGACGAGCGTCGATTCGTTTCGCGGACCCGGAATCGACAAAGGGCTGGAAACGCTTGCGGAAGTCCGGCAGCGCTTCAACGTCCCGGTTCTGACCGACGTGCACGAGCCTTGGCAGTGCGCGCTCGCGGCGCAGGTCTGCGACGTCCTGCAGATACCGGCTTTCCTCGCGCGCCAGACCGATCTCGTGGTTGCGGCCGGCGAAACCGGCGCCGTCGTGAATGTCAAGAAAGGCCAGTTCATGGCTCCGGAGGACATGGCGCAGGTCGTGCGCAAGATAGAATCGACCGGCAACAGGCGCATCGTGCTTTGCGAGCGCGGTTCGTCTTTCGGTTATCGCAATCTGGTTGTGGACATGAGATCGTTTCCGGTCATGCGCGAGACTGGATATCCGGTTGTGATGGACGCGACGCATTCCGTGCAGCGGCCGGGCGGGCTCGGCGACGCGTCGGGAGGCGATGGAAAATACGCTCCGCTTCTCGCCCGCGCGGCCGTGGCGGCCGGCGTGGATGGCGTGTTCATGGAAACGCACGTCGATCCCCGGAAGGCCAAGAGCGATTCCGCCAACGCCATCAAGTTCTCCGAAATCGAAAAACTCTGGAAAACGCTGCTCGCGATAGACAAGGCTGTGAAAAGTTGAACATCAAAGAATATATGGCCTGCTGCGTGGCGGCATGTGTTTCGGCGGCGTGCGCCGGATCGTTGGAGGCTTCCGCCGCCGACCGCGATAGGCTTTCCGCCGCCTACAGCAACTGCCTGTCGAGGATCGACAGGCCGGCGGAGGGGGTGGTGGTGCCGGTCGAGACCCACCCCGACGGTTCCGTGAAACTCGACGTCGCGGCCGAAAAGGCGCAGTTCTTCGAGAAGGAGGGGCTGGTGTGGTGCGGAGGGGTGACCATCCGCGAATACACGCCCGCGGGCGAAGTGAAATTCAGAATCGAGGCCGAAGGCTGCATAATAGACCGGCGGACGAAGAGCGGATGGATAGAAGGCGTCGCGCGCGGAACGTACGGGAAGACGGATCTCGCGGGACGCGGCGTCTGGTTTTCGTCCGAAGACGAAGCCGTCGAAATATGCTCCGGCGTGGAGATCGTCTCGCGCGATTTGAACATGGAGGGAATCAGGTTGTGAAAAACGCGGTGTCGTTTGCATTTGTCTGCGCCGGCGCGCTTGCGCTGGCGTGCGCCGCCGGAGAGTGCGCGAGCGCGGCTCCCGCCGCGGCGGCTGGATCCCCGGCGGCCCAGGCCGCCGCCAGAAGCGTTAAGGTGACGAGCGACCGCGCGACATACCTGCGCAAGGACGGTGTGCTCGCTTTCGAGGGGAACGTGCTCGTTGACGACGGAGAATTCCAGATGCGCGCCGATTCCGTGAGCTTGTTTCTCGAAGGCACGAACGACCTCAAGCGCGTCGTGGCCGTAGGCAACGTTTCGGTGACGAATGATTTGCGCAGTGGTTCGTGCGCGAAGGCGACGTACAACAAGGCCCTGTCGAAGGTGGTTCTGTACGGGGACGAAGCAAAAGGCGTCAATGCAGTTCTGCGCGACAACGGCAAGCGAAAGAGCGAAGTCGAAGGGAAGAAGATAGTATTCTGGATAGACACTGAACAGGTCGAGGTCGAGGGCTCCACGGTGACGGTGGACGCGGCCGGATTCGGCGGCAAGGAGGGGGCGAAGAAGCTGCTCGGGAAGTAGGATGGCCGGAGAAGAAGATGTAGTGAGCCGGGCGATGGCCGAAATGGCGGCCGCGCGCGGGCGGGAAGGGGAGGATCGCGAGATCGAGCTCCGGGCCGAGGGCCTTGTCAAGGCGTATGGTGGCCGCACGGTCGTGCGCGGCATGAGCCTTTCCTGCGCCCGCGGGGAGGTCGTCGGCCTGCTGGGGCCGAACGGCGCCGGAAAGACGACGACGTTCTACATGGTGGCCGGTCTGGTGCGGCCCGACGAGGGCAAGGTGTATCTTTGCGGAGAGGACGTGACAGGCCTGCCGGTGTACAAGCGGGCCCGCAAGGGGCTGGGATACCTCGCGCAGGAGCCGAGCGTCTTCAGAAAGCTTTCCGTCTGGGACAACGTGATGGCGATACTTGAAACGTCCGGCATGTCCCGCGCGGCGAGAAAAGCCCGCGCCGAAGCCCTGCTCGAACCGTTCGGTCTCATGAAGGTCGCGAAGCAGGGGGCGTACACGCTTTCCGGCGGCGAGCGGCGCAAGCTCGAGATCGCCCGCGCGCTCGCGCGCGACCCGGCGGTGCTCATGCTCGACGAGCCGTTCGCCGGCGTCGATCCGCTGTCCGTCAACGAAATACAGGGAATCGTGCGCTCGCTTGCGAAGTCCGGCCTCGGAATCGTGATAACCGACCACAACGTGCGCGAAACGCTTTCCACGGTGGACAGGGCTTACATGGTGTTCGACGGCAGACTTTTGAAAGAGGGCACGGCCGCGGAGCTCGTGCGCGACGACGAGGTTCGCCTGCGCTACCTCGGGGAGGCTTTCAGAATGTAGCGCTTCGGCGGCGGAGCGCGGGGGTTTGCAAAGGAAAAGGCAAAAGAAACGCCGAAAGGCGAAAGAAGGAAAGGAGAAGCGACAATGAGCATTGAAGTTACGATGAGGCACAGCGATGTCCGTATCGAAGCGATGAGGGAATATGCGGTGAAGCGCATGGAGAAGCTTGCGGAAAAGTTTCCGAAGGTGACCACCATCAACATCGTGATCGACATCGACGCGAAGAAGCACATGTACATGGCGGAAGTCGTCGCGAACCGTCTCGGCTCCACGGCCGTGGGCGCGAAGGAGTTCTCCGAGAGCGCGAAGAGCGTGATCGACGCGGCGGCGGCGCGCGCGGAGCGGCAGCTGCTGAGGATGCGCGTAAAGGCGCGCAAAGGGGCCGTGCGCGAGCAGCGCGCCGCTTCCGTCAAGAACTGAGGTTTCCTCGCGGCCGGGAGGGATCGTGGAAAGAGTGCCCGAAAATCTGGACAAAGGCGCGAAGTTCACGGCTGCCGACTTTTTGAAGGCCGGCCGCGAAAGATTGCGTCTTTCCCTCGTTTCGGGCTCTCCGGCAGCGCTGGCGAGAACCATCGAGGAGCCGATGGTCAACAGGCCGGGGCTTGCGCTGACGGGGTTCTTCAAGAACTTCGCGCGTAAGCGCGTCCAGACCATCGGCAATGCGGAGTACGCGTATCTGGATTCGCTCGGGACGGAAACCCGCGCCGCCAGGATGGAAAGCCTCGTGAAAAAACACAAGGCGTGGCTTTTCGTCTATACGAGCGGACACCACGCGACGGCGCGCGATCTGCAGACCGCCGCCGAGGCAGGGGCCGTCGTCATGGAGACGCCGCTCCCGACCAGCGTGTTCTCGCGGCTCGCCACGTTCCTGCTCGAGCAGCTCGCGGCGCCGAGAACTGCGTTCTACGGGACGATGATCGAGGTCTGCGGCATAGGCGTCCTCCTCGAAGGGGATCCGGGAGTCGGCAAGAGCGAGACCGCCCTCGGTCTCATAAAACGTGGCGCCGCGCTCGTGGCGGACGATCTTACATGCCTGCGCAAGGACGTCGGCTCGAATCTGCTTTTCGGCAGCGCCAGCGATTCCACCGCCGGCTTCATGGAAATACGCGGCATCGGGCTCGTTAATCTCCAGAAAATGTTCGGCGTGGATTCCGTGCGCGGCGAGAAGCGCGTCCAGCTCGTCATCTCGCTCAGGCGGCTCGAGGACGTGAAGGACTCCGTGGAGCGTACCGGCCTGCGCCGCCTGAAACGGACCATACTCGGGGTGGAAGTGCCCAACGCGATAGTTCCCGTCTCGGAAGGGCGGGATCTCGTCAATCTCGTCGAGACGGCGGCCCAGCAGCAGAAACTGCTCGCCTCCGGCTACGATCCGGCTCTCGATCTTTCCGGCAGGCTCAAAAGCAGGGCGGACGAATTTGAGAAAGTGAAAACAGAAGGAACCGGCAAATGGCAGGCAAGACAACAAAAGAGCTGACGCTGCTCAACAAGTACGGCATGCACGTTCGCCCTGCGGGGCTTTTCGCCAAAACGGCCAGCCGCTTCGATGCGAAGATCGAGGTCGAGAAAGACGGCAATACCGTTTCCGGCAAGTCGATCATGGCGCTGATGACGCTCGAGGCGACGTGCGGAACCGTGCTTAAGGTGACGGCGGAGGGTCCGCAGGCGCAGGAGGCGCTCGACGAACTCGAGGCGCTCGTCAAGCGCAAGTTCGACATCCCGGATGAGCAGTAGCCGGACGATAACAGCAAAGGGGCTGGCGGCGTCCCGCGGGACGGCCGCTGGTCCCGTCTATATTTATCGCGGAGACGGCGAACTGCCGGCTCCGGAATATGTCGTCCCTCCCGGGCGCGAGCAGGAGGAATTGCGGCGCCTCGAGAATGCGTATTGCGACGCGAAACGCGATCTGGAGGGATTGATAGCGATTCTGAAGGAACGCACTGGGCGTTCGGACGTGCGGGTTTTCGAGTGCCACCTGATGATACTCGAGGATTCCGCTCTCGGGGAGGAGACGCAGGGCTACATCCTCGACGGAAGATTGAACGCGGAGGCCGCCGTGCGCAAAACCGCGGCCGGCGCCCGGGCGCAGTTCGACCGCATGAACGACCCGTATTTCAGGGAGAGGGTGCGCGATCTCGACGATGTCGAACGCCGCCTTTTGAAGGCGCTGATGGGCCGCGACAGGCGTCCGCGAATCGAACTGCGAGCGCCGTCCATCATCGTGGCGGACGATCTCGCGCCGTCCGAGACGGTTCAATTGCCGCGCGAATACGTGCTCGGTTTCGCCACCGACGGCGGCAGCCCGACGAGCCATGTTTCGCTTCTGGCCCGGGCTCTCGGCATTCCCGCGGTGTGCGGGCTGCGCAATCTCGCTTCGATCGTGGCGCCTGGCGATACGATAGTGCTCGACGGCGACGATGGCTCCGTGACCGTCAATCCCGGCGAAGCGGAACTGGCCGCCGCCATGGCGAAAAGAAGCGCGGCGGAGAAGGCGCCGCCGCGCGCGGCGGAACGAGGAGGAATCCCGGTCCGGCTCTGCGCGAACCTCCATCCCGGCATTCCGGTGGATTCGATATTCGAATACGGAGCCGCCGGAGTGGGGCTGTACAGAAGCGAATATCTCTGGCTCGACAAGGAGACCGAGCCGAGCGAAGAAGAGCAGTTCAAGGCGTATTCCGAAGTGGCGAAGGCGGCCGCGAAGCTCGGCGGCGGCGCTTCCGCCACGATCCGCCTTCTCGACATAGGCGGCGACAAGCTCGTGCGCGGCATATCGTCCCGCGAATCCAATCCTTTTCTCGGCAACCGTTCGATACGCTGGCTGCTGTCGCACCGCGAAACCCTGCGCGCGCAGATGCGCGCCGTCCTGCGGGCCTCCGCCGCCGGACCTGTGCGGATGATGTATCCGATGGTCTCGTGCGTCGAGGAGCTCGACGAATGCGCCGCCGAACTCGAAAACGTGAAACGCGACATGGAAAGGCGCGGCGAAAGGTTCGATCCCGCCATGCCGGCCGGCGCCATGATCGAGGTCCCCGCGGCCGCCATATGCGCCTCGGAAATGGCGCGCAAGGCCGCGTTCTTTTCGATCGGCACTAACGATCTCGTGCAATATACGATGGCCGCCGATAGGGGGAACGAGGCCGTCGCGCATCTTTACCAGCCGCTCAACCGGGCCGTGCTCAAACTTGTGAAGAACACGATCGCGGCCGCGAAGGACGCCGGCATACAGGTCGGCGTCTGCGGCGAATCCGCCGCCGATCCGGTCGCCGGCGTCCTGTGGGCCGCGTTTGGCGTGAACGAGCTTTCAATGAGCGTGACGTATCTGCCTGTCATGTCCAGATTCCTCCACGGACTCGACGCCGGCGCGCTCGCCGAATACGCCGCCGTTCCGGATTCGATGCCGCCCGGCTCGACGGGCACGGAGATATACGCGGCGTGCAAGGCGTGGCTCCAGAACAGACTCCCCGCCATGAAGGGGCTTTTCCCGGGATGAACATTCTCAGGCTTCCCGGGATAGAAATCGAGAAGGTCGTTTTCAAGACCGGATCTTCGGTCGTTTCCAACAGGCCTTCCGTTCCGCAAAGGACGATAGAGGCGACGGGATTCGACCGGCGCGTCACGGCCGGACGGGACGAAAGCCTTTATTCCCTCGCGCTCGGCGCCGCGACCCTGCTTCCGCCGGAGGAAGTCAGGAACGCCGGCGCCACGGTCGTCGCCACCTTTTCGAACCCCGAGCGATTCCCCTCTCTTTCCGTGCGCCTCGCCGGCGCCCTCGGCGTCGACGCCTCCGCGCCGGCCCTAGACCTCCAGGCCGCGTGCAGCGCCTATCCGTACGCGCTGTACGTCGCGGGACGGCTTTCGGCGGATACCGGCAGGAGCGTGCTTCTCATAGACGGCGACGTCCAGTCTCCGTACATTGACGCGGCCGACGCCGCGACGGCGCCGCTTTTCTCGGACGCCGCGACCGCGTCGCTCGTCCGTTGCACGGGAAGGGGCGAAAGCGTTTTCGCCTTCCTTTCGCGTCCTTCGGACGCGCTTGAATGCAAAGCCGCCGGCCCGTTGAAGATGGACGGATTCGGAGTGTTCTCTTTCGTCGCCGCAGAAGTCGCGCCTTTTCTCGAGGAGTTCGTCGCGCAGACGGGCGGACCGGACGCGATAGACGTGTTCGCTCCGCATCAGGCCAATATGTACATGGTGCGCCAGCTCGCCAGAACGCTGTGCCTGACGGAGCGGCTCGCGACGGCGGGCGCGCAATACGCGAATCCCGGATCGTGCTCGATACCCATGGCGCTCGCATCGTGCGGAAGGGGAGGCAGATGCCTGCTCGCCGGGTACGGCGCGGGGCTTTCGGCGGCGGCGGCCGTCGTTTCGCTGAAGGCGTGCGCCGGGGAATGACGGGCGGCGCTACCGCCGCGGATGGATGTTGAAAAAAACAATTGCAATGGAGGTAGATATGAAAAAAGGAATTCTCGAAATCGCCCAGGTTGCGCTGGCGGCCGCCGCCTGCTGCATTGCGGCGCATGCCGCCCCGGACCCGGCCGAAGTGTTCGCAAATCCGCCGCAAAGCGCGAAAACCGGCGTCTGGTGGCACTGGATGGGCAGCAGCGTCACGAAAGAAGGCATCGTAAAGGATCTCGACTGGTTCAAGGAAAGCGGCATCGGGGCCGCCACTATTTTCGGCATTGCCGATTCATGCACTCCGTGGGCCGCCACGATTTTCAACAGCCCGACGGCCGGACTCGTCGCGTTCACGCCTGAATGGTGGAAGCTCGTGCGCTTCGCGTGCGAGGAGGCGGAAAAGCGCGGAATCGAACTCGGCGTGCACAACTGCCCCGGCTACACCTCGACCGGCGGGCCGTGGATTCCGCCGCGTCTGGCGATGCGCGAACTCGCATTCAACATCACCAACGCAGAGCTGCAGGTTTCGACCGAGGCCAACCATCCGTTCCCGGTCATGGCCGGCGAATCGCGCGAGTTCGTGCGTCCGTACACTCCGTCGCGCAGGGACGACATTCAGGCTATCGCCGTCGTTGACGGCGTTCTCGTCCAGCATTTGCCGAAAGGCTCGTACGTCCAACCCGCCCAGTGGGAGATCTGCGGACCCGAATGCGACAAGATGAACCCCGAAGCGGTCGCCCTGCACATGGATCGCATC
>JAFNRY010000057.1 GCA_017385345.1 Kiritimatiellia bacterium | reverse complement strand
GGGCTCGGGTTCTTCGGACTCCAGAAGACGCTTGTGCCGTGGTTCCAGGCCCAGAACGACATGAAGACTCCGGTGCGGACCACAGTCGCCACCGTCGTCCTGAACGCATCGCTGAACATACTCGCCGTCGTGCTTCTGCCGGAGGAATGGCGGCATGTCGGCCTCGCGTTTTCGACTGTCGTCTGCGCCGCCGTCGCATGCGTCGTTCTCGCGGCCTGCGCGAGGCGCAAAAACGGTTCGCTCGGCCTTGCCGCGGTGTGGAGGCTCGCGCTGAAGCAGGCTCTCGCCGCCGCCGCAATGTGCGTCGTGCTGATTCTCGTCCGTCCCTGTATCGCGTCTTTGTCCGTGTCTTCCGGTGCGATTTCGCGTTCCGCGACACTGCTGCTTCTCGTCATTTCCGGGGTTGCCGTCTATCTTGCCGTGGCATTCGTGCTACGTGCGATACCGCGTCTGCGCTGAACCGCGCTTTCCGATTTCCGTTCCGGCTTGACGGGCCGCAAAGCGGGGCGATCCTTCTTGAAGATTCCTCGGCGCTATTTGCGCGATAAGATGTTCAAGACAGGCCGGCATTTCATATCCGGTGTTTTTGAATCTTTCTTTGCAACAAAAATGTTACTGTTTTGTTGCGTTGTTGTTATACATGTTTTTTCTTTGTTTGGGATAATGCTTCCGTCCGGATGGAAAGGAGCGGAGAAATGTCCGAAAGAAAACTTGAAGACGGCAGAAAATGCAGGGCGTGGGGCGGCGAGACCGTCACCGAGCGGCATGTACAGGCCATATGGTACGATCGCGAGTTGCGTCCTGCGACGTTGACTACTATCGGCGGCGAGGCCGTCACTGTCGTCCACCCGGGGGAATGGAATCTCGAGGCAGGACCCGACTTCAAGGGCGCGGTTTTGGAAATCGGCGTGCGGCACAGGCGGGTGGCAGGCGATATAGAGGTACATGTCAATCCCATGGACTGGGAGGCGCACGGCCATGGCGGAGACGGGAAATACAAAAATGTCGTCGCCCATGTAACCTGGCTCAGAGGGCGCACTCCGCCGACGCTGCCTCCGGGCGCCGTGACGATATGTATAGGCGGGGCGGCGATGTCCGATCCTCTGTTTTCGCTCGAATGCATAGACGCGTCGGCGTATCCATTCGCGCGACTTCCTTCCGAGGAGCGTCCGTGCTTCAGGACCGTCGGTTCGAATCCGCGCGTTGCGAACGACATGCTTGCGGCGGCCGGCGAAACTCGTTTGCTTGCAAAGGCGCGCCGTCTTGCCGATCTGCTTGCGGCGCGTCCGGGAGAAAGAGATCAGGTGTTCTATGAAGAAATGATGGCCGTTTTCGGCTACAAGCGCAACGAGCAGGCGTTCAGGCGCGTAGCAGCGACCGTGCCGCTGGCCCAGATTCGCGCTGAGCCGGGAATCGCCGCCGCCGCGATGTCCGCGGCCGCCGGGTTTGTGGAATGGAACAAGGGTTCGTCGCGGCCGCTCAATTCTCCGCAGGCTCGCTTGGACGCCGCCGCTGCTTTCTTTTCCTCTCCGGGATCCATGTTTCTCTCCTGCGTCGCTTCATTTACGCCGAATGCTCTTCGTTCCATGATGGCTTTCATTTCGAAGCCTGGCGTCATGGGCAGAGGGCGCGCTGCGGCGGCGATAGCCAATGTCGTGGTGCCGTTTGCGCTTGCTGAAGGCCGGACGGATTGCGTTCCGATGTGGCTGCCGCCGGAGGAAATATCGGCGCCTGTTCGAATCGTCGCTTCGAGAATGTTCGGACGCGACCATTATCCACCGGCTCATTATTCCGGCAACGGTTTGCTTATTCAGGGACTGATTCAGATCCATCGCGATTTCTGCCTGCATTTCCATCCGGAATGCGAGAAGTGCGCGCTTTCGGAAGATGACGCCGGGATGCGTTTTGTCGCTGCTTTGTAGGGGGGGGGGAGAGATGCTTGCAAGATGTTTCAGCGGTGCGATATGCGGAGCCATGGCGTTCCCGGTCGAGATAGAAGTGTATTCGTCGCGCGGGACGAGTTCGTTCGCCATAGTCGGCCTGCCCGACGCCGCCGTGAAGGAATCGAAGGATCGTGTCACCACCGCGTTGAAGAACTCTGGATTCAGAAGCAAGGACGAGTTTGCAATCACTGTGAATCTCGCGCCGGCCGACTTGCGCAAAGAAGGGCCGATATACGATCTTCCGATAGCCGCGTGTCTGCTCGGGGCTACGGGAAGGTTGCGCAACGAGCATCTCGAAGAATATGCGATGATTGGCGAATTGTCTCTTTCCGGCAGAATAAGACCGGTGCGCGGCGTGTTGCCGATAGTCATGGCAATGAAAGAGGCGGGCAAGAAGGCGGTAATCGTTCCGGTCGAGAATATTCTCGAGGCGAGCGTTGTCGAGGGTATAGACGCCATACCGGTCGGGACTCTCCGGGAGGCGATCGATTGGCTCAACGGCGAGCGCGAAATCGCGCCGGTGAAGACCGACATGGCCGCGCTGGTCGAGGCCGAAGCCGTCTCGTGCATTGACGACATGGCAGACGTGAAGGGGCAGGCGATGGCGAAGAGAGCGATTGAAGTGGCGGTGGCCGGAGGGCATAATATGCTCATGATCGGTCCGCCGGGCTCGGGAAAGACCATGCTCGCGCGGCGGATCCCGTCGCTGCTGCCGCCGATTTCCGTAGAGGAGGCGCTTGAGGTTTCGCGGATTCATTCCATTGCGGGACGCGAAAAGGGCGGCGGAAGATTTATGACGAAACGTCCGTTTCGTGCTCCGCACCATACCGTAAGCTCCATCGGGCTGCTGGGGGGCGGTGCGCGCCCTATGCCGGGCGAGGTGTCTCTCGCCCATAGGGGCGTGCTTTTCCTCGACGAGTTCGTCGAATTTCCGCGCTATGCGCTGGAGACGCTTCGCCAGCCTCTCGAGGATGGCCGCGTTTGCATGTCGCGCGCCATGTCCACGTGCGACTATCCGTCGCGCTTCATGCTTGTTGCGGCAATGAACCCATGTCCGTGCGGGTGGTACGGCGATGAAACAAGGCAGTGCAGATGTTCGCAATCGCAGATTCTCAAATACCAGCGTCGCATTTCAGGCCCGATTCTCGACCGTATAGACATACACGTGGCGGTGAATGCCGTGCCGCTGCATGAGCTTGAGAGCGCGGAAAGAGGCGAATCGAGCGAGGTGATACGCGCTCGTATAATCCGGGCGCGCCGGATCCAGGCATGCCGGTATACCGGCGCCGGCGGGACGGCAAAAACCAACGCCGAGGCCAGAAGCGCCGAATTGAGAGACGTCTGCCGCCTTTCCTCCGCCGCTGTTGCGCGGATCCGACGCACGGTGCAAGAGTTGAATCTTTCCGCGCGCTCTTATGACAGGCTGTTGCGCGTTGCAAGGACTATTGCGGATCTCGACGGCAGGGACGGCGTCGATGACGATTGCGTTCTTGAAGCTGCAGCCTACCGCCAGCTTGATCGCGAAGGCGGAACGAGATACTTTGCATGACATTTTCGAAAGGAGGGGGAATGGAAGATAAAGTGATGTTCCGGCGCCGGGGCGGAACCTGCGGCGGGGCGGTGCCGGCAGAGCACGGCAGGTGGGGAGAGGAAATGGCCGCCTGGTGGCTATGGCGCAACGGCTATACGATTGCAGAACGCAATGCAAGGCCGTGTCTGGGCGATTCACGCCTGGAAATCGACATAATAGCCCATGATAAGCGCCGCGACATACTTGTGTTCGTAGAGGTGAAGCAACACGCCGCCCGTTCCCCGTACCAGTCGCGCCTGCGAAGCGTGGATGTTCGGAAAAAGAGACTGTTGTTGCGCGCTTGCCGTTCGTGGCTGCGTAAAAACCGCTGGCGAGGATCGTATAGATTCGACGTGATCGAGGTGTACGGAACTCCCGAAGAAGGGCGGGCTGAAATAGATCACATAGAGAGAGTTCGTCTTTTCGAAGGCGACGAGAGTTTTGTGAATTGGTATTGAAAACCGTATTGATTCGACAATGTGGCTGCTGCCGGAGGATGTGGAGAAGAATATCCGGTCTCTTCCATCCGGCTGCCGAGTCCGGCGTTGGCGGTCTGCCCGCAGGACGTCTTTCCTGCGTTGCGGGCGACAGGATCGCCGAGAGCGCTTGCGTCTTCCGGATCATGGCGAACGTGCAGGCGG
>JAFNRY010000056.1 GCA_017385345.1 Kiritimatiellia bacterium | reverse complement strand
AGCGCTTCGCACGGCACGGGCGCGCCCGCAGCCGTCAGGAGAGCCTTCTCCTCCGGCGCCCAGTCATACTTCTCGAAAACGGAAAGCACGCGCTCGGGCACCCAGTTGGTCTCCGCCGCCGACACCGCGAGGTACATCGTGTTCGTCGATTTCAGGTCGAGCCCCTTGTAGCCGAAGGCGAGCGCTTCGGGATCGACGTATTCCCTCTCGCCGCATCCGGCGAGCGCGAAAGCCGCCGCCGCCGCGGCCGCCTTGAACATCGCAACTGCTGCTGTTTTCGTTTTCATGTGGCTAAGTAAGGATTGTCCGCCTTTTCGGCCGCTATCGTGGTTTCGGGTCCGTGGCCGGGCACCGCTACCGTGGCGCCCGGCAATTCGCAAAGCATCGCCAGGGAACGCATGAGCTGCGTCATACTGCCGCCAGGGAAGTCGGTCCTTCCGGCAGAGCCCGCGAAAAGCGTGTCGCCCGTGAGCACCGTCCCGAGGGACTCGATATAGTAGCAAAGGCCGCCCGGGGTGTGGCCGGGCGTCTCGATCGCAGAGACGCCGGGAGGAAGCGGCGAACGTTCCGCGGGCGCGGAGGGATCGATCGCGACGATGTTGCGGGGCACGCCGGTCTGCGGATAGTCCGGCGGATTCGCGTTGAAAGGATGGCCGAGCATCGGCACGTCGTTCGCATGGAGCGCGACGGGGAGATCCGGGTATTCGCGCTGGAGAAAAGGTATCGCGCCGATATGGTCGAAATGGGCATGGGTGAGAAGAATCGCCTTCGGCGAGAGAGCCGCCGCGCGCAACGTGCGCACGATGCGCTCCCCTTCCGCGCCGGGATCGACAATCCATGCGTCGCCGCCCTCGCATAGCAGCGAGCAGTTCACCTCGTAGGAGCCTACCTGTATCGTGATACGTTTCATTTTTCCTGGGCCGGCTCCGCCGGAGTCGCGGGAGCGAGGGATTCGAGCAGATTGACGGCTTCGCCCTCTGCCGGAGCAGGAGCAGGAGCGGGCGCCGGGGCCGGGGCGGGCGTTTCGTCCTTCGCCGGGGCGGCCGGCGCGGGCGCCGGAGCAGGTTCGGGTTCCGGAACTGGAGCAGGGGTTTCGTCCTTCCCCGGCGCGGGAGCGCGGTCGGCCGCCTTTTCCTTCTCGCGCTTCTCCGCCTCGTCTATCGCCTTTTCGGCCTTCTTCAAATCGTTCTGCCTGATTTGCTCGACGAGCGTCTTCAAATCCTTCTGCTCCTCAATCTGCTTGTCGAACTCTTTCTTTTCCTCCTTCTCGAGTTCTTCGCGATGCTGCTCGATCCAGAACTTGCGCTCGGATTCGGTCATCTTTTCGAGAGCTTTCGCGCGATCGAGTTTCCATTTTTCGACGGCGAGGCGGTTCTGGCGATCCTCGTCCTGCCTATTTGCCTCGTCTTTCAGACGGCGCAGAAGCTCTTTCTTAGACACCGGGTCGGCCAGCTCGGATGCAGACCAGCCATGATCAGACCACGGACGCACATCGCTGAGAGAGCGCTTACGGCGCAACGCTTCCGCCTGTGCGGCCTCTGCATCGTTCAGCACGTACGGCGTCATGAACACGAGCAATTCCTTGCGTGATTCGCTTTGCGACACTTTGCCGAAAAGCCACTTTCCTATCCACGGTATGTCCTTCAAAATTGGAATTCCTGTCTCCGATTCTGATGTGGTAGTTTCGACAAGACCGCCGAACACAACTGTTTGTCTATTCTCCAATTGGACATCAGCTGTCATCTTACGTTCAACAGCAAGATCGACCGAATCTGATTCATATTTACTTTCTTTAGGAATCAACATGGACTGGCCATCCTTCATGAATTGAGAATACTCCTCCTCAACATTCAACATGACCGTACCATTTGGATTGATTTTAGGTGTGACTTTGATTTTAATTCCTATATCTTTAGCACTGTAATTCGGCGTGGGCTGTCCGCTATTCCCATAAGAACCGGATTGAGCCGTCCATCCGGTTAAAAATTGTCTATTCTCAGTTGCGTCGATGGTCGCTTCCTTATTGTCAACAGTCATGATTATTGGCGAAGCAATATATTTTGCCCGTTTGTCGGT
>JAFNRY010000055.1 GCA_017385345.1 Kiritimatiellia bacterium | reverse complement strand
GTCGTCCAAGTCGGGATGTTTTGTGCAAAAATCTTCAAACTCTTTATAATCATCCAGGAAAGCCTGTTTGTCATTTATAGTGAAATGGATGATGCCTCGAATGGTCAGATAGCGCAGAGGACGTATTCGTGGATAGTGGGCGGCGTTTGCGGCGAATTGTCGAAGTTCGGCTCCGCCTGCTCCAACGCACACGGGCTTCCATCGACGACGTGCGGCCAGCCGTACCATTGCGCATACGCGAGAAGGCTCCCGGACGGAAAGTGGACTATCGAGAATTATGTTGACGCGCCTACATCGATGCATCTGTGCTTCTGGCCCGAAAGCAGAGGCGAATTTTCGTACGTCGAGGCTTACGAAGGAATGTTCGAGGGAGACCGCGGAAGGCGCATGGCGGCGGCGAGAAGCCTTGAGCGCGCCGAGGCGGCGCGCTCCGCCGGGGCTCCAGCGGATGAAATACGCGCGTTGTACGACGAAGCAGTCGCGGCATGTCCCGTCTATTACGATGCCCAGCGGCTCTACATGGAGTGGCTCGTGTCCGCCGGCGCCGGAGTGGAAGAGCTGGAAAAACGGGCCGACGAGGCGGCTTCCGCGCTGCGGGGCTGGCGCGCGCCTCTGTGGCGCATTCTCGATCCGGTCTTCGATGCTTCCTTCAGGAAAGGAGGGTGCGAAAGGCTCGCCGGCGAACTGGTCCGCTTTGCGGATTCTTTGCGCGAGAGTTCGAACAAGCTTGCCGAGGAATCGGATTTCCGCAAGATTCTGAATAAATGGGCGAAGCCGCTCGAGGAGAATCCGGACGAATTTCTCCGCGTTTTCTCCGCGATGCTCGACTCCCAGCGCGACACCCGCTCGTTTTTCCCCGCGGTTCTTGCATGGGGCGCGGACGCCATGCTTGCGCGCCAGGACGGCAGCGAAAAGTTCATCGCCGCGCTCGAACGGTTCAGCTCGAAGAACGGAGAGAAGGCTGCGCTCGACTTCGCGCCGCTCGTGCTTTCCGCATCCAGGACCTCGAATCTGCCGGCTTTCCGGAAGTTCAACGAACTCGCCGCCAAACTCGCGCCGTCCAAGCGGCAGACGGACGGACCCTACAAGACCGGCGATTTCGGCGGAGAACTCCTTTCCGCCGGCGGCATGCTGCGCACGAGCTCTTCGTCCGTCCGCTACGACAGGCCGTTGGATTACGTGCGCTGCATCGATGCGAGCGAAGTGGAGGTTTGCGCCTTCCACACGGACGACGGAAGGGAACACTGGGCGGAGGTCGTTCTGCCGGGCATGGCCGACGTGACCGGCGTGCTTGTCGAAAACAGGCGCAACAGCTGCAAGCAAAGGCAGGTTCCGCTTGAAGTTCTGGTGTCCGAAGACGGCAAGACGTGGGAGAAAATCTACGGGACGGACGAAGTCCGCGACGTTTGGCGCGTGGATATCTCCGGATCGAGAAAGCGCGCGCGTTACGTGCGTGTCGTCCGCAAGCCGCAGCAGTCCGGCAGCGAGCCGTTCCACCTTGCGAAAATACTCGTTTACGGCGTGAAACTCTACTGAACGGCGCGGTGTTCCGCCGGGTGAAAAAAACGCTTGCAACGGGGGGCGGAATAAGGTATTATTCCCCCCGCAAAAACAGGGGGTGCAAAACGGGAAAACGAAAAGGAGACCGGCGGAATTGAACAGCGATTTTCTGGTTTTCGACCATGTGACGAAAAGATTCGGAGCGCTTACGGCGGTAGACGACGTATCGCTCGCCATAAACAAGGGGGAGTTCTTCTCCCTGCTCGGTCCGTCGGGCTGCGGCAAGACGACCCTGCTCAGGATGCTCGGCGGTTTCGAGCGTCCGGATTCCGGCCGGATATACCTTGAAGGCAAGGATATCACCGATCTTCCTCCGAACCAGCGGCGCGTGCACACCGTTTTCCAGAATTACGCGCTCTTCCCCACGATGACCATCTGGGACAACATCGCCTTTTCGCTGAAGCTGGCCAAGCGTCCGAAGAGCGAAATCGAAGAGCGCGTCGATTCGATTCTCGAAATGATCCAGATGAGCGAGCACGCGTGGAAGAAGCCGGACCAGCTTTCGGGCGGGCAGAAGC
>JAFNRY010000054.1 GCA_017385345.1 Kiritimatiellia bacterium | reverse complement strand
GTATTCTTCTTTCCGCCGATCAAAGGATCCCACCGCTGGATTTCCGCGGGGCCGGTGAGCATCCAGCCCGGCGAGTTCGCCAAGATCGCCACAGTGCTTCTCGTCGCCGTGTGGCTCGACAGGGCCGGATGGAAGGTCGAGCTTTTCAAAACAGGCGTCATCGGCTCTGGGATCCTCATCGCGCTCATGGCCGGGCCCGTCCTCGCCGAACCCGACTTCGGGTCGGTGATGGTGATCGGCGGCGCGGGGCTGCTCGTGATGTTCGTCGCGGGCGTGCGCCTGCTCCACATGCTCCCGTTTGCCGCCGGCGGCATCGCGCTCGTCGCCTGGAAGGTGGCGCATAACGCCAACCGCATGGACCGCCTCATGGCCTACATCGGCAGGCACGGGCCGGACGCCGCGGGTGGCGGCGCGGGCGATTCCGCCGCGTACCAGGCCGCCATGTCCCTTGTCGCCATCGGCAGGGGCGGCGTCTCCGGCGTAGGCCTCTCGCGCTCCATGCAGAAGCAGAATTACCTGCCCGAAGCGTGGACTGACTTCATTTTCGCCGTCGGCGCTGAGGAGATGGGGCTCGTTTTCTCCGTCGCCACGATGCTGCTCTATTTCATATATTTCGCCATCAGCGTCTATATCGCCCGCAAGGCGGCGGACCGGTTCGGCCGGCTTCTCGTCGTCGGCATGGCGTTCATAGTCTTCTTCCAGGCGATGTTCAACATCGGCGTCGTATGCGAGGCGTTCCCGACGAAGGGTATGGCGCTGCCGTTCTTCAGCTACGGCGGAACGAACATGATCGCCTCGTTCTTCGCCACGGGAATCATACTCTCGGTCGGAATCCATTCCCTCCCGGACCGCCGGCGCGACTTCATGCGCAAGGTGGTAGTGAATTGACGCGGGGCGCGGGCGGATGAGGGAAAAGGCGGAAAGATGAAAGGCTCGACCCAGGACGATCCTCTGAGCGTTACGGCCCTCGCCGCCGCGGTGAAGTCCGCTCTCGAGACGGGCTTTTCGCGCCTCTTCGTGGAAGGCGAGATAAGCGGCTGGAGGCCGTATCCGAGCGGCCACGTCTATTTCACCCTCAAGGACGCCGGGGCGCAGATGCCGGCCGTCATGTTCAAGGGCAATTTCGTCCGCTGCAAGGCGCGGGAGCGTCTGCGCGACGGAGCGAAGGTTCTCGTTTACGCGACGGCGACGCTGTATTCGCAGCGCGGGACGTGCCAGCTCGTCGTGCTCGACGCGAAGGTCGCTGGGGAAGGCGATCTTATGCAGAGGTTCCTCGAACTGAAGGCGAGGCTCGAGGCGGAAGGGCTGTTCGCGCCGGAGCGCAAGCCGCCGCTGCCGCGGATGCCGCGCCGCATAGCGATGGCCACCAGCCTCGCCGGCGCCGTCGTGCACGACATGTGCCGCACGATCGCCAGGCGCTTCCCGCGCGTTGAAATACGCGTCTTCCCGTGCGCCGTCCAGGGCGCCGAAGCCCCGCGCTCCGTTGTCGCCGCGCTCGAACGCATCAACGCTCCGTCGCCGGACGGATGGCGGGCCGACCTCGCCATAGTGGCGCGCGGCGGCGGCAGCTTCGAGGACCTCTTCTGCTTCAACGACGAATCGCTCGTCCGCGCGGTGGCCGCCTCCAGGATTCCGGTCATATCCGCCGTCGGGCACGAGACGGACTACACGCTGTGCGACTTCGCCGCCGCCAGGCGCGCGGGAACGCCGTCCATCGCCGCGGAGATGGCCGTGCCGGAACTTGCTCCCATCGAACAATCTCTCGAACGCGCCAAAACCGCCATGGCTGCGGCGCTCCGCGGCAAGTACAGGTGGTTCGCCCAGTGCGTGGACGGCTATTCCGACAGGCTCGCCTCCTCGTTGAAGTACTCGCTTTCGAGCGCCGAGGCCCATTTGCGCGAAATCTCTTCCAAAATCGCTTTGCTTTCCCCGTATTCAGTCCTCGGGCGCGGCTATTCGCTCGTCACGGACGCCAAAGGCCGCGTTGTGAAGTCCGGCTCGGACGTCGCGCCCGGCGACATGATCGATATAAGGCTCGCGGAAGGCGCTGTTTCGGCAAAAGTCGCTTCATGTTCGCCGCTTGTCGAGTCCGGGCGCGGGCGGAGTTGACCCGAAGCGTAAAATACTGTATAATCGCCATTAAATAAGGAATGGCGAACGGGGAAAAAAAGTGGAAAAGGATATAGCGCTTGTCGTGCTTGCGGCAGGCATGGGCTCTCGCTACGGAGCGTTGAAGCAGGTCGATCCGGTAGGGCCGTCCGGCGAGGCGATACTCGATTATTCCGTTTTCGACGCGATGCGCGCCGGTTTCAACAAGGTTGTGTTCATCATACGCCGCGATTTCGAGAACGAGTTCAAGACGAGGATCGGTTCGAAGTACGCCGGCATGATCGACGTGGATTATTGTTTCCAGGAGATGGACGATCTGCCCGCGCCGTACAAGCGGCCGGCGGACCGCGCCAAGCCGTGGGGGACCGCGCATGCGGTACGGTCGGCGCGAAACGCCGTGGCGTGTCCTTTCGCGGCGATCAACGCGGACGATTTCTACGGGCGCGGCGGCTTTGCCGCGATCGGCCGGTTTCTTTCGGAATCGGCCGGCGCGGCTGGCTGCGGCAAGGCGCATTTCGCGATGGCCGGCTACCGGCTCGGCGACACGTTGTCGCCTTACGGGCCCGTGGCGCGCGGCATATGCGACATCGATTCCCGGGGGCTTTTGCGCGGCGTTCGCGAGCTGGTGAAGCTCGCGCCGGCGGGCGACGCGGTGGAAAACCGCGAGGAGGGCGGGGAGGTTGAAATCCTTTCGCCCGACGCGCGCGTGTCGATGAACCTCTGGGGGTTCACGCCGGCTCTTTTCGACCAGCTCGAGAAGCGCTTTCCCGCATGGCTCGACGCC
>JAFNRY010000053.1 GCA_017385345.1 Kiritimatiellia bacterium | reverse complement strand
TAGGTGTGTCTTACTGGGACACGATGGCTGGAGGGTCCTACAACAACGATATGAACACACCGCCCACCTTCTCTTCCTACGAGCGTATGGTGCTCGGATGGCTCACCCCCGACACGTTCAGGTCGAAATTGCCCACGGCACGCCAGAAATCGTCACCACCGGCTTCGGGCAACAGGAACGGCTCGACCACATGCATGAGTGATTTATCGACGTGCATCAACCACCACTTTAGCGCGTTGTTTTTGACATACGCATCAACAGCGCGATTCATGCGTTCAGAAACGCAAATGAGATCGTGATAGCCATCTTCCCAGATTGCCGGTCCGCGCCCCGCGACATGATACTGCGAGAACTGCTTGAACCTGCCGACGAATGCGCCGATTTTCTTCACGGCATCGGCGTGGCCAGCTGGCCAGGTAAAGCGAATATGCGCATGGTCTGGCATGAACGTCCAAGAGCGCAGCGTTATGAAACCGGCAAAATGCGCTGCCGCTTCGAGAAGGTCGCACTTCGCCGTTTCGCCCGCTTCCGACAATACGACGCTGTCATGGTCGACACGGCCGAACAGCGGACGGCGCGGCTCAAGACATGTCGTCACGAACATCGATCCGCCGCGCGAATAGTCGTAGCCGTGGAATCTGCGGTGTGATTTATGCATGGCGAAAGATTATTCAATGGATTCTCTCAACCTCAAAGCTCGAATCGTCAAGAAGCGATTTAGGGCGCCGTTCGGTTTTCGGCTCAATTACCACGAAATAAGGCATCCCGCATCTGTGCGCTTCCCATTCTCTGCGGTATAGCCTGCAAAGTTCATCAATCACTGGCTGATATTTCTTTCGCATATCGGCATTGAACCCCCTTTCGCGGAGGAACGTGTTGACATAGGAACCATGGACGGCGGGAAGCAATATTAGATTATGCGCGACCTGGATATTCGGCTGCTGCTTTGCCTTTTCCGTTTTTTCCACTTGCCGAGCATACGCGTCTTTCGCATCGGCAATAGCCGCTTCGATTATCTGATCCGCAGAAGCATCGGCAGGCAATTCGTTGATTCTCTTATATCCCTTGTCATACGAAATAATGTCACCCAGTTTAGTAGGGGCTCCACGCATCGATGAAGATTTTTCGACATTGGGCGGCGATGGCGGAATGTCAATCTCTTTCTGCATAGACCTTGTCCTACGTTGTAGAACGATGACAAAAACTGCTATAATCGCCGCCGCAATGACAAAAATGGCGGGTGACATTTTCCTTCGCCGACACGATTTTATGACATTGATGAATTCGGTGACGTCCGACGGCCGTTGTGCCCTGATGGAACTGGTGGCGCGACGGATGATCTGCGCCCAGCCCTTCGGCGGATTGCCGCCGAAACATTCGTTCGCAAGAACCCCCAGCGCGTGGATATCCGCCGAAAATCCGATTTCTCCGCTCACAAACTGCTCGGGCGCGGCGTAGCCCGGCGTTCCCACTCCGACGGGCTTGCCGCCGTCGATGGAAAGAGTGTCGAGATTCGGCGAATGGCCGTCTGACAAGGGCTTCGCCAGGCCCAGGTCGATCAAGACGGGGACAGAGGACGCGACGGAGCGCGTCCCTCCAATGCGCCAGAGAATGTTGGACGGCTTGATGTCGCGATGGACGTAACCGAGTTTGTGAAGCTCGCCCACGGCGGAGGCGACCTGTTGGATGAACTTCGCGATTTCGCCCTCTTTCGACGGCAAAGGACGCTCTTCAAGAAGCTCTGTCGCAAGATACAGTCGGCCGTCCGCTTCGCCGTAGGAAAAAAATCTCGGAAATCCCGGACATTGATTGTTCGCGAGAATCTCCGCCTCGCGTGCGAAGCGTGCTTTCCCTGCCTCGTCGCCACGATAAAGAACCTTCAACGCGACAGGCATTTTCAAAAGCCGGTGCTCGGCCCGGTAAACCTCGCCCGATCCGCCGCGTCCGAGAAAGCCGACAACTGTGAAATCGCCGACGATCGCGCCGTCTTCCAGCACCGGCGGGGGCGTGTCATCGACTCGGCTTGCCAGCCAATCGGAAATCTCATCATTCATCAGTAAGCCTCGTGGCAAGTTCTCTAAGTTCGGCCGTCATCCTTTTCTTGGTCTGGTCTACATTGTTGCGCGTAGTACCGAAAAGCGCGGCAACGGACGTAGGGGATTCGCCTTTCAAGGCTGTACGGATGAAAATCTGCCGCGTACGCTCGGTGTGTCTCGGATCCGCCAGAAGCTGCTGCAGCGCGACTTCGTACGCCGCAATTCTCCAATCTTCGTCATAGCAATCCTGCTGGGAGGCCTTGGGCGAGATATCGACGAATTCTTTTGCCGCCTCGTCCGCTTTGGCGGCCCTGCTCCTGCGTTTCAACTCTTCGCGCGCTTTGTTTTTCAAAATGCCGAGCAGGTAGTTCCTGAAATGCCCCTTGGTGTCGGGCGCGTAATGGTAGTCCGGAAGTACTCGGGCAATGACTATAAGTGTTTCCTGCATTACGTCATCTGCGTCAACGCTGGGGAATTGTTGCGCGAGAAAGGATTCCATCACGGGCTGGTACCGGGCTACGAATTCAGTCCAGCGCGGCGAATCCAAGTCAGCGCCAATGGCTTTCAGCAAAGTTGTCGAGGTGGTCGTCAAATGTCTCCTTTCTATTCATAAATAAACGTCGAATGTCATTTCGACTCAAACAATCAATAACACTATTAAGCCATAACGACTACAGCAGCATTGCAAATTGCTGTCGGCGGATTTCTCCCGCCTTATCGTTTCAACTGTCTATGGGCTTGTTCCTTTCATTGTCAGTTTCCACGATTTGAGATTGGTGTTACGCCATTGCGGGCGCGAGTTTAGACTCGTTGCGTGATGACACAAAGAAGTCTGGCGGCAAATCAAGCTCGCCCGCGCCGAACCTGGCCATGCGCATGAAGTCGTTTCCGAAATACGCCGCAATGCGATGGCGCGTCTCGTGAATCCGATCAACGATTGAATCGGAGACACCTTTCTGACAGAGCATTTCCATCGTCTCATTCATCTTGACATTCCTCCAGATATTTTTCAGGCGTGATTATGACGGGACACTTGTATCCTGCCTCTGTAAGCACAGCATACGTCTTGGGCAAGGCAACATAGTTGGCCAAGTGCTTGCAGTTCCAAGTAAGCAGATAGTC
>JAFNRY010000052.1 GCA_017385345.1 Kiritimatiellia bacterium | reverse complement strand
TGCCCGAGAGCGCGGATTCAGTGCGGAAATTTGATGATAATGCATCACAGTCCTGGGCGAAAAGCCTATCAGGACGTTTGGTGGATTTTTTATTGACTTGCGAAATCACTCGGCTTGACAAGCGAGAATCTTGACAAGACGCGCAAACTCATCGGCGACGAACTCTGCTGCATGCGCAATGACGACGGCGTGGCCGTGGGCGAATACGACGCGGTTAAAAATGGAAGCTTCGGGGCGCAATTCGAGTTTGAAGCGTTGCATTTAAGGAACGTTTGGCCGGTTGCCCGGGAACTCGCGCACGATGATTTCCCTCGCGTCGTATGGCGAACGTCGCCCTTTGGCGATCGGCACCTTCAGGCGGTTAGCTGTCTGCACGGTCACGGCCATTCTTGCGCCCATGTCGGCCTTTCGGCTCCCGCCTCCACGTCGGCTTGCTGACGTCGTGCGTCTTTGTGAAGAAACGGATTGAAACGGGACGTTTCGCGTCGCGGCTGCGGAGGATTGTGGTAAAATAGCAACCGATATAGGTACGATGCGCCCAGAATCTGATTCGCGGGCGTGTGCAAAAGAAAGGAAAAGAAATGAGAATGGACAGAAGGGGGTTTTTGAAGGCGGCCGGCGCGACAGCCGCGTTCAATATCATCCCCGCCAAGACGCTATGGGGCGCCACCGCGCCTTCCAACCAGTTGACGCGCGCGTTGATCGGCTTCGGATCCATAGCGCACTCGGGGAACCACCTGCACTACAAGGGATCGCGGCTTGTTGGCCTGTGCGATCCGTTCGAATATCGAGTCCGGAACGGGCTTGAGCTCGCAGAAAAGACCGGCTGGGGCAAGATCAAAGGCTACAAGAACTTCATGGAGCTGCTCGCCGACCCCGGTGTCGATATTGTCCATATCTGCACGCCGCCGCACTGGCACGGCTGCATGAGCGTGATGGCCGCCAACGCCGGCAAGGACATCTGGTGCGAAAAGCCGATGACTCGCACCGTAGGCGAGGGCAAGCGCGTCATGGAGGTTATTCAGGCCAGAAAGCGCATGTTCCGTCTCAACACTTGGTTCCGCTTTCAGGACGTATTCTACGGTTTTGGAACTCCAGTGAAGCCGATCCGCCAGATAGTGGAGAGTGGCATGCTTGGCAAAGGACCTCTCAAGTGCACGTTCGGCGCCGGCCAGGGCTTTTCATGGAAGTTCTTCTGGTCCGGCCGCGTGAACGCGACGCCTCAGCCGGTGCCGAAGGGTTTCGACTACGAAATGTGGCTCGGGCCGGCCCCCTGGAAGCCCTACACCGACCATCGCGTCGGCACGTCGTTCCGCGGCTACTGGGATTACGATTCCGGCGGGCTCGGGGACATGGCCCAGCACTATCTCGACCCGCTCCAGTACCTGCTCTGCAAGGACGACACCAGCCCGGTCAAGATTGGCTACACCGGCCCGAAGCAGCATCCCGAGAGCGTAGGCCGCTTCGATAGGATAACTCTTACCTACGACGACGGCACGACCGTCGATCTCGACGGCGACGAATCGCTCAAGGAAGAGCCGCTCTTGCGCGGATCTAACGGCATTTGCGTCTACCCCAAGGCCGGCGGCAAGACGCTCCGGATCAAGGACGCGAACGGCTGGTGGCCCGAGGAGAAGGTTCTCGCGAAACTGGCGGAACTGCCGGAGCCCGCTCCGCAGGTGACCGACTTCATGCAGTCCGTGCGCGAGCGCAAGACCTTTGCGTTGAATGAATGCAACGGCTTCCGCTCCTGCACGATGTTCAATCTCGGCATTGTGGCGGAACGTCTCGGCCGCGGCTTCGAGTTCGACCCCGTCTCGCTGCGCGCCGTCAACGATCCGGCGGCGGACAGATTCCTCTACCAGTCCATGCGCGAACCGTGGGCGACTGAATTCATGAAAGGCTGAACAAAGACATGAAAATGAGCAAGATGATATTTGCGATCGTCTCGATCGCGATGGCCGCTGGATGCGCAACGGTCCGGCAGCCGGACTCCAATCCGGCGAAGTTCGATTCCTACGACTCGGCTACGAAAAGCGTCGAGGGCGATCCCAACGCAACGGACTGGCAGGCCGCCGAGGCGGAGCGGCTCAAGAAGGAGACCTGCCCGAAGGCTCTCGTCGCGTCCGTGGCGGACGATTGCTCCATGGCGGCGCTCCTCGCTTCCGTGAAGGGTGCCTACGGGACCGATCCGATGGTCGCCACGCGCATAGCGGCGATTACGCAGCTCTCGATGTGTCCCAAGTGTGGCAAGGCGCCCGAATTGCGCTATCGCTGGACCAAGGCGCTTCTCAAGGCGCTGTGCGAAACCGAAGACCAGGGCGCGCAGTTTGTCTATCTCGACCAGTTGCGCTGGTGCGCTTTCGGCCCGCAGTCGAAGTGCATCGCCGGTTTCGCTGCAAAGGCGAAGAACGGGAAAGTCGCCGAGTTCGCCGCTTTGGTGGCGAAGGAGGTCGCCGCGGCCGCCGGGTACGGCTGCTGCAGGCCTTGCAAATGCGGCGCGGATTGCAAGTGCGTGAAAGACTGCAAATGCGGCGTGGACTGCAAATGCGGGAAAAGCGACGCTTGCGGCAAGTCCGGCAAGTGCGAAAAGAAATGACTGCGTTGCATGATGTTGTCGGGTGGCTCGATTCGGTTCTCGAGCCGCGCAAGTTCGACGACGTCGCCAACAACGGAGTGCAGGTCGCGCGGCGCGGAAGCGCCGTGCGGCTTGTCGCTTTCGGGGTGGACGCATCGGCCGATTTCATCGACAAGTGCGCGGAAGCGGGCGCCGGGCTGGCTGTGGTCCACCATGGAATTTCCTGGGGAGGCGGCATCAAGCGCATCGACGGCGGCATATACGAAGTTGTCAAGCGCGCTCTCGACGCGGATATCGCGATATACGCCTCGCATCTGCCTCTCGATGCGCACCCTCTCTACGGAAACAACGCCGGTATCGCCAGACTGCTCGGCCTCGCCGGATTGGAAAAGGCGTTTTCGTACCACGGGAATCTGATAGGGTTGACGGGAACGGCGCAGGGCAACGCGACGCATTTTATAGGCAATATCGCGATCAAGGTCGTTGCCGGCGAAAAGGTCGGCGTGTGTTCCGGCGGTGCTGGCTCGTTTGCCGAGGAGGCGGTCAGGCTCGGCTGCGGCCTTTTCGTCACGGGAGAGGCCGACTGGGGCGAGAAAGTCGCGGCGCGGAACGTTGGAGCGAAAATGGTCTGCGCCGGACACTACGAAACCGAAACATTCGGCGTGAAAGCCCTGCAGGAGGCATTGGCGCAGGCTATGGATGTCGAAACGGTCTTTTTATGAGCCGTCGCGAAAGCCTTGTGGTATAATCGCTGCGCAGATGAAAATAACATTCCAGAACAGGGAGATCGAGACCGCAGAGACTTCTGTCGATGCGTTTCTTGCGTCGCAGGGGATCGATGCGCGCGGCGCGATCGTGGAACTTGACGGCGAACTTCTCGACGGCGGGTCGGTCGCGTCTGCGACGCTTCGCGAAGGCGCGAGGCTGGACGCCTTCCGCGTCGTGCCCGGCGGTTGACGGAGGCGGGTGGCGAAGCCGTGAATACGTATCTTTCGGAAGGAGAGAGGGCGTTGCTCGAGAGAGCCCGTGTCGGCATAGCCGGCGCCGGCGGGCTCGGGTCGAATTGCGCGATGCATCTCGTCAGGGCCGGTGTAAAGCGCTTCTCGATAGCCGATTTCGACGTCGTCTCCGAAGCGAATCTCAACAGACAGTTCTATTTCAGACGGCAGATAGGATTGGCCAAAACCCGCGCGCTCGCCGAGAATCTCCGCGCCATAGAGCCGGAACTCGATATCAGGTGGCACGACGGCAGAATAGATGTCGGTAACGCGCTTGAGGTGTTCTCGGGGTGCGACGTCGTGGTCGAGGCTTTCGACACAGTGGACGCGAAGAAGATGATAATAGATGTCTTTGCGAAAACCGGCGTCCCGGTGGTCGCGGCGATTGGAATTGCCGGGTGGGGGCGTTCTGGCGAAATAGGGCTGAGGCGTGCCGGAAAGCGCCTGTATGTTGCAGGCGACTGCAAAACCGCGATAGGACCCGGCAGCGGGCCGCAAAGCCCGCGCGTTGGAATCGCCGCGGCGATCCAGGCGAACACTGTCATCTCGCTGATACTCGGACGCGAGCCTTGAGGTCGCGCTAAGCCCGCCTTCTGACGCAGGCCTCCAGCAGTGCTGCGACGGCGAAATCGGCCGCGCCGTCGCCGCTCGAAACGAGCCGTTCGCGGAGGTTCATCAGTTTCGCCCTCGCCGCCCGCAGCTCCGTGAGCGACCATTTCGCTGCGAACGCCGCGTTTTTCCTTGCCGCGTACGGAGATGTTCCCTCGGTTGCCTCCGCCAGCCTGCCGCGCTCTCCCGCGTCCTTCACGGCCAGCAGCCTGCGCACGAAGCTTTCAATCATTGTTATCGACGCCACCGTGTTTTTGCCGGTGCAGAATATCAGCGCGTATTTGGCGACGGCTTTCGTGTCCCGCGCCCCGAAAGCGTCCTGCAGCGCCCAGAATGCCGGCTCCGCCCCGGCGCCCGGCGACGCGACGGCCTCAACATCCGCAACCGTGGCGACACCGGCTCCCGGCCCGAGCCAGTCGCGCAATTTCGCCACCTCGGAGTGTATCGAACGGGTGTCTCTGCCCACCGTGGCGATGAACGCTTCGACGGCGCCGGGAGCGAAGCGGAAGGATAGTTCCCCGGCCGCATCCATCGCCGCTGCCGCCGCGACACGATCCGCTTCGAACGGCGACGGCGCTGCGAGATTCGTGAAGTCCGCCGTTTTGGCCAGCGCTTTTGCGAAGCGGCTGTCGCGCCGCATCGACGGGGCCGAAATCACGACCGTCTGGTTCGGCGGAGGCGGCGAAGCGGCGATCGCCTCCGCTGTACGCTCGAGCGCGGCCTTCACCTCCGCCGACACTTTGCCGCCCCCGTCTCCTTCGCCGTCTTCTCCGCCAGCGCCGCGCCTACCCCCGGATGGAGCGAGGAAGTGGACGTTCTTCCACCAGGTGGTTTTCGCCGGATCGAGAAACGGCGGCGTTGCCACGCTTTCCGCGAAGCGGCCTATGTCGGCAAGCTGCGCGTCGGCGTTTGCGGATTGAAGGGAGTCGATGATTTCGAGAGCTCCGTCTTTGGCGACGAAAGCCCTGGCGGCGCGTTCGACGCTGAACGAGTCCTCACCGGTTATTACATGTATGTTCGGCATGGCGTCTGCGCAGCGAGATGGCAAAAATCGCGGCTCCGACGGCGGCGAGCGCGATCGAAAAGAGCTGCGCGCTCGAAAGGCCGAAAGCCGAAGGGCGTTCGTCATCCCTTAAAAATTCGAGGAGGAAGCGGATGACGCCGTATGAGGCGAAGTACGCTGCGGCGGTAAACGCTTTGAAGCGGCGATAGAGGAGCAGCAGCAGCGCGAAGAGCGTCGCGAGCGCGGCGGCTTCGAACAACTGGACCGGCAAAACCGGCAGCGAACGCGCCGCGATGGAAGATGCGTGACGGGCGTGCCACGCTGGAGAGCCGGCCGGGAAGGTGACCGCGAGAGCCGATTGCGAGACTTTGCCCCAGCAGCAGCCGTGGAAGAAGCATCCTATGCGGCCGAAGGCGTGCCCGAGCGGAATCGCCACGCAGAGCAGATCGGCCCATGCGAGCGGATTTTCGCGTTTGGCCGCGCACCATGCGAGGAACGCGACTATGCCGCCGGCAAGTCCGCCGTAGAATACCAGTCCGCCTTTCCATATGGCGAAGACGGAGGCGAAATCGCGGTCGAATCCGTCGGCGTGCCAGTATTCGACAACATGGGCGATTCGCGCCCCGGCGATTCCGGCGAGCACGAGCCATGCGACGAGGGCCCCGGCCTCCTTGCGTCCCGAAAGGCGTTCGATGATCCATGCCCCCGCGAGCGCCCCCGCCGCCACGCAAAGGCCGTAGGTCTGGAAGGGCAGGCCGGGTATGAGTTGCGAATGCATCTATTTCTCGAAAACAAAAACCAGTTCGCCGGGATAGACGCGCCGGTTCTGCCGCGCCACTGCTTCGACGAACGCCTTATCGGTGTCGAACCTGCGCACTTTTTCTTCAAGCGCGGTCGTTTCCCTTTCGACACGCGCTATTTCCGCTTCACGTGTCGCGATCTGGCTTTTCAGTGACTTGTACCATCCGAGCCGCGGCCACACTCTGATGGCCCCGGCCACTACAATGGATAACACGATCAGTGCTGTCGCAAACGTGAATATCGCGTCTTTCGTTTCTTCTTTCATCCGTGTGTCCCACATTATACCACAGTCGAAAGCTTCGCTGCGCCCCGGGAATAGGAGGGAAGGAGACAATTGACGATCCCACACGATTTTTTGTTGTCGGGAATTGTCAATTGCCGCAATTGGCGTTCGGTCTGGTTGCAAGTGTTCCTGTGACGGCGGGGAGCGGTTCGCGGCCGCGCACGGCGACGAACCGAGGACGCGAATTCGGCCAATCTTCGATCAAGCGGCGGGCGAGCGGCGAATCTGTTTCTTCGATATGCCGTTCGAGCGTTCGGAGAAGCAGCGCTTCGTCCGGCGAATCGCGTTCTATCTGCCACAGATCGACCGAGTCGAGGTTACAGTTCAGATCGAAGGTCGAGTTTTCGTCGAAGACGTACGCCACGCCGCCGGTCATTCCGGCGGCGAAGTTGACGCCGACCGGGCCGAGAACGACGGCGATGCCGCCCGTCATGTATTCGCATCCGTGGTCGCCGACGCCCTCGACGACGAGCGTTGCGCCGGAATTCCGCACCCCGAACCGTTCTCCGGCGCGCCCGTTGACGTAGATTTCCCCCGAAGTGGCGCCGTACGCGACGGTGTTCCCCGCTATCGTGTTTTCTTCCGGGCGGAAGGAGGCGTTTTCCGGCGGCGCGATG
>JAFNRY010000051.1 GCA_017385345.1 Kiritimatiellia bacterium | reverse complement strand
CCACCTCATGAAACCGGACGTGACGGAGTTCCGCGACGAGTTGAAGGCTTTCTATTCAGTCATAAAGACTCTTGAAGCAAAACAGCGCTTCACATTCATCACCGGCGTCAGCAAGTTCTCGAAAGTATCGATATTCTCCGATCTGAACAACCTCAAGGACTGGACGATGCACACGAGCGTCGCCACGCTCTTCGGCTATACGCACGAGGACGTTCTGAAGTATTTCCCGGGCCGCATACACGCGCTTGCGGAGGCGAACTCTCTCACGGACGAAGAAGCGTTCGCGGAAATCATCGACTGGTATGACGGCTACAAGTTCGAGGAAAATGCGCAGCTTGTCATCAACCCGGTATCGCTCGGCCTGTGCTTTGACAACAACAAATTCGCCAACTACTGGTCGCAGACCGCGATGCCGACGTTTCTCGTCGATATTCTCCGCAAAAAACCGCTCGATTTCTCGTCCATCAACATATCCGAAGCGGAACTCGGCAACTACGAACCTACCAATCCGCGCGACACGACGCTGCTCTACCAGACCGGCTACCTGACAATTTCCGGCTTCCGGAACATCGGCGGCTCGCGCCTCTATTCGCTCGACTTCCCGAACCGCGAAGTGCGCGAATCGTTTCTCCACGATCTCGCGCCGGTGTATTCGGGGCTTCGCGAGGACGTGGCGGGCTCCGCGCAAATCGCGGCAATAACCGCGCTCTACGACCACGACACGCCCAAGTTCCTGAAAGCGCTCAGGACGTTCTTCTCCAACATCCCGTACAGTCTCACGGACCGCCAGAACGAGCAGATGTGGCAGACGATCGTATATGTGATCCTGCGGCTCATCGGCGTAAGCGCTGAGGGCGAAGTGCAGACGAACGAAGGGCGCATCGATCTCGTCGCCAAGACGCCCGACGATATTTACATCGTCGAATTCAAACTGGACCGCCCCGCATCCGAAGCGATGGAACAGATCAAAGGCAAGGACTACGCCGGGAAGTACGCGCTTTCCGGCCGGCGCGTCACGTTGATCGGAATCTCCTTCTCGTCCGAGAAGCGCACAATCGTCGAGGAACTCGTCGAAGAACTGCAGCCCTCGCGGTAAATCGCGCGTAGAAGCGGCGACGTCAATGCCGCCGTTGCAAAAGCTACTCGACGCTCGCGGCAAGAACGGCGCTTTCGCCGGGACGGAAGCAACGCTCGAGCGTAGGTTCGCCGCTGTTGCGAGTGCGGCCACGCCTCCAGCTGGCCGGCGGCTCACGCGACGTGGCGTCGGAAGGATCTACAAGCTTCAACCAACCGCCCTTTTCCGATTTGATTTTAACATCAATTATCCTGCCGTCTTTCAATCCGGCGGAAATTACGAACCCCCCTTTCGCGCGCAACCCATCGAACGCTGCGTCCGCGCCGGTCCAGTTCGGAAACAGTTTCACATATCCACGGTCGCATTGCAGCATCATAGACTGTACGAATTCCATGGAACCTATTTTTTCCACGCCGTGCACTCCGTCGTGTATGTGGAAGTTTTTCGCCATTAACCGCAGCTGGTGCCTCTTGAACGCCTCTATCGTCTTCGCCGCCGGATAGCCGGCGCGCGTCGCCGTGGCAAAAAGTTTGGACGTCTGGTTTATGCCGCTCCACACATGTTTCGGACTGAAGGCTATGTTTCCTTCGACGGCGTTGCAGGCTGCTTCGCGAAACTCCGGCATTGTATCGAACGCAAACACTTCGCCCGGTATGATACTTTCGAGATTCAGCGCGTTGCCGCCGGAAGGATTCGCCGAACCGTCGGCATTTTCCGTGCCGGAAAGCATCAATATCGGTTTTCCTTCTATTTTGTAAACGCCGGCAGGCAGCGGAGAGAGATGGTCGCGCATGTCGATCCATGATTCAAGACGTTCTTTCGAAATTTCAATTCCCTTTTTACGGAGCGTTTCCGCGACGGAGACAAGCGTTTCGAAAAGATGTTTGGTGCAGGCGAGAGCGGGCACGCTGTTTTTCTGTAATCCGCTCCCTTCCCAGTGCGAATCCCATATGTTATACCTGTACCCGTCGGGCATTATTCCTTCTGGCATGATTTCTTTTTCCCTCCAGGCCAGCATGAATTTCTCCGTTGCTTCGAGCAGCGGCCATATTTTCAAAAGATATTCTTCATCGAGCGTGTATTCCCAGTGGGTGCAGAAAAACGAACACTGGAAGACGCCGTCGGAAATCTGGCTCCAGTAAACATCGTCCCCTTCCGCAGATTCTCCGCGCGGACTGAGAGCCACCGGATACAAGGCGGCGCCTTCAATGCCTTCCGCAAGAT
>JAFNRY010000050.1 GCA_017385345.1 Kiritimatiellia bacterium | reverse complement strand
TCTGTCGTGATGCGTATCCTCGACCAGTCGGCGACGTCGCTCGACCTCGAGAACGTGGGGCTTCCGGAAGACGTGTACGAGCAGATCACGATGGACGTGGAGAAGCCCAACGGCATATTCATCGTCACCGGCCCTACAGGCTCCGGCAAGACGACCACGCTCTATTCCATCCTCCGGCGCATCAACCAGATAGACACTAAACTCCTCACGGCCGAGGAACCGGTAGAATACAACGTGGACGGAATCGTCCAGGTGCCGATCGATCCGAAGGCCGGAAACACGTTCGCAAAGGTTTTGCGCGCGTTTCTGCGCCAGGACCCCGACGTGATGATGATCGGTGAGATCCGCGACCTCGAAACCGCTGAGATAGCGATTCAGGCGGCGCTTACGGGCCACTTCGTGTTTTCGACGCTCCATACCAACGACGCGGCCGGCGCCGTCACGCGTTTTGTCGATATGAACGTCGCCCCGTATCTGCTTTCCTCGACGCTCGAGGGCGTGCTCGGCCAGCGTCTTGTGAGAACGTGCTGCCGCGAATGCCGCCAGGGCTACGAGCCGGACGACGAAACCCTCGAACGCATCGGGTTGCGGCGCGACGAGATCGGCGGCAGGCAGTTCTATTTCGGCAAAGGCTGCAAGACGTGCAATGGAACCGGTTACAAGGGCCGCAAGGCGGTTGTGGAGTATCTGCGCATCTCCAATCCGCTGCGCGAACTGATCAACAGCCGCGCTCCGACGCTGATACTCCGCGAAAAGGCGCGCGAGCTCGGCATGCGAACGATGCGCGAACACGGCATCCAGGCGATTCTCGACGGCTACACCACGGTGGACGAAGTCCTCCGCTATACGTGAAACCGCCACCTGGCCACAAAGGAGTTTACTGAAAATGGGCAGATACCTCGCTATAGACATCGGTGCAAGCTCCGGACGGCACATCATAGGAACCGTCCGGGACGGCCGCTTCGTCCTCGAAGAGGCGTATCGCTTTGCAAATTCGCAGATCAGCAAGGACGGCCACGATTGCTGGGATATCGACCGCCTCGTGGAATCGGTCGAGGCCGGAATCGACGCTGCCTTGGCGAAAGGGCCTCTCGATTCGATAGCGATCGACACCTGGGGCGTCGATTTCGTCCTTCTTGATTTGCAGGGGAACCGCTGTTCCGACGCCGTCGCCTACCGCGACGCGCGGACCGCGGGGATGGACAGGGAAATCGAAGAGAAGGTAATATCTTTCGCGGATCTTTATTCGCGCTGCGGCATACAGAAAGCGCCGTTCAACACGATCTACCAGCTATGGGCGCTGAAGAAGGAGCGCCCGGACCAACTCGAACGCGCCGCCCATTTCCTCACCGTGCCCGAGTATCTGGTTTACAGGCTTACCGGCAACATCATCCACGAATACACCCATTCTTCTACCACGTCTCTGCTCGATGCGGAGAAGAAGGACTGGGACCGCGAGTTGATTTCCATGCTCGGCCTGCCAGCCGGCATTTTCGGAAAGCTCGAGATGCCGGGCGCCGCCGCTGGCGAATACAAGGGCGTGAAGGTCGTTCTCGCGGCGATGCACGACACGGGCAGCGCGTTTCTCGGTGCGCCGGTGAAGGACGGGGAAAAGGCCCTCACCCTCTCGAGCGGAACATGGTCCCTGCTCGGCGTCGAGCGCCCGGCCCCGATACTCACGCCCGCGAGCATGGAGGCGAATTTCACGAACGAGGGCGGAGCGTGGGGACGCTACCGGTATCTCAAGAATATCATGGGGCTTTGGCCAGTGCAGTGCATCCGCCGCGAACTCAACGGAGTGGAGTACGTCGAAGGCGGTTCGTCCGCCGTCGAAGCGGCCGCCGTTTTCGCCGACCGCGAGCCTGGGCGCGAATATTCTTTCGGCGATCTGGCCGCGATGGCCGGGGCCAGCGGCTGCACTGCCGCCGTCGATATTGACGATGCAAGGTTTCTCAATCCTCGCTGCATGGCCGCCGAAGTCGCATCGGCGATGGGAGTGCCGAAGGGGAACTTGCACATCGGCGACGCGGTCCGCTGCGTTTACAATTCTCTGGCGGCGAGCTACGCGAAGGCGGTCGAGGGGCTTTCGCGCCTCACCGGCACGCGCTACGACACTCTCCACATCATAGGCGG
>JAFNRY010000049.1 GCA_017385345.1 Kiritimatiellia bacterium | reverse complement strand
GTTGACCACTCTGTCGCTGAACCATTCATCCCGGATCTGCTCTGCATCATCTACCAGATATGCAGTGCATCCGTGGGATGATGCCAGTTCCCGCAGACGGTTTGAATTGGAGGAGTTAACCGAGCCGACCACAATAAACTTACCAAGGGAGCGGTTTACTGGCATTTTGCGTCAAAAGAGGCCCTTCTTGTCGAGCTGGTGGACCGGATGCTTAAAAAGTTCGAAAGGCAGACGCTTTCCATCATGCCAAAGAGCGAATTGACATTTCCCGCGGTAGCCGAGATGATGGTGGAAAACGCGCGCCGGGTGGTGGAAAGCGCGACCGGCCGGGCCTTCTTCATGCTTATGAAGCGCCACATTAGGTGGAGCTCCGACAACATGTCCGCCGTGCGCGAGCAGCTCCTCGTCAACAGCCGGTTCGGTCCGTGGAGCGCATTCATCGCCTCGGTGGAGAACGACATGGCGAGCGGCCGCGCGCGGCGCGACGCCGACCCCGTCGAGACGGCCAACATTTGCATTTCGATATGGGACGGCATCGTGCAGGCCCAGATAGACGGTTTTCTCAAGACGGACATGTGCGTGACGATACGCCACGCGCTCGACGCCGTCTGGGATTACATAAAAGTTGAGGGAGCCGACGGCGGGCGGGACGGTTCGCGCGCCGCGGACGGCGACGGCGGGCCGGATGCCCGCTCCACGGAAACAAAGGAGGGATGAGATGGGAACGGCTGCAAAAGCGTTCGGAACGGCAATGGCGCAAATCGCGCTCGTGGCGGCTGGAGCCGCCGGTGGATGGCTGGCCAAGGGAATGTGGCCCGAGGACGACAGCGCGGCCAAGGCGGCGCAGGCGGCAGCGGCCGCACAGGCCGCGGCGATGTCCAGGCAGACGGTCGCCGTGACAAACGCGGAACTTCGCGCATACAACCTCCCCGAGCGCTACGTGGCCCACGCCGAGCCGGTGCAGGAAGTCGATCTGCTGCCGCAAGTGGACGGCTACATCGTCGAAATGCGCTTCAAGGAAGGCGACACCGTCAAGGCCGGCGACCTCCTCTACGTGCTCGACGACGAACGCTACCGCGCCGTCGTCAACCAGCGCAAGGCCGACCTCGAGGCGGCGCAGGCCGAAGCGCGCCGCGCCAAACGCTACTACGAACGCATGCAAAAGGCGGACGAGCGCGGCATAACGCAGCTCGAGCGCGACAACGCCGAGGCCGCGAGCGAATCCGCCGCCGCCGCCGTCCTGCAGGCCAAGGCCAACCTGGTAGTCGCCGAATACGACCTCAAAAAGGCGAAAGTCGTCGCCCCCATAAGCGGCCAGATCGGCAAATCCTCCGCCCACGTCGGCGACTATGTCGCCCCTTCCAAGGGCCCGCTCGCGCGAATCGTCCAGATCGACCCGATCCGCGTATCCTTCCCGATGACCGACCGCGCCTACATCGCGTGGCGCGAAGCGCAGAAGAAAGGGACGAACAAGGCCATGCGCCTGAGGCTCACGCTCGCCGACGGCAGCGAATACGACCGCGAAGGCTCGTGGGACTTCGACGACAACGAGATGAGCGCGGCGACCGCCACGATCCAGATGCGCCTCCAGTTCCCCAACCCCGACAGGCTGCTCGTGCCGAACAGCTACGTGACGCTCCTCGCGGACCTGCAGACCCCGCCGCAGTATCCGTCCGTCCCGCAGACCGCGGTCTTCGACCTGCCGGGCGGAGACGTCGCCGTGTGGACGGTGGACGCCGAGGGGAAGGTGCACGCGCGCAAGATCGAGACGCGCGACCCGCATCTCGGGTGGCAACCCGTCGTCAAGGGCCTCGAAGCCGGGGAGAAAGTCGTTTTCGCCGGCGTCGCCAAACTGCAGGAGGAAATGACCGCCGTGCCGGTGGCCCCCACCCCGAACGAAGACATCGACGCCAACTTCAAACCCGCGGTCAGCGACTGAACGCGGCGCAGGCGTTCCGGACGGAGGCAACAAGATGAAGATATCCTTAAGGAAGGCGGTCGACGAGATCAAGACCTTCTCGCGCGTGTTCGTCGAACGGCCGCGCTTCGCGATGGTGATTTCCATAGTCCTCACGATAGCGGGGACGATGGCGATATTCAACCTGCCGATCGCGCAGTATCCCCAGCTCACGCCGCCGGAGATATGCGTCACGTACAACTACCCCGGCGCGAACGCGCGCGAGGTCATGAACACCATGGCCACGCCTATCGAAGACGAAGTCAACGGCGTGGACGACATGATCTACATGTCTTCCGAATCCGGCGACGACGGTTCGTATTCGCTCACCATATCGTTCGAGGTCGGCACCGACCGCGACATGGACCTCGTCAAAGTGCAGAACCGCGTGTCGCAGGCGGAGGCCAAGCTCCCGGCCGAGGCGCGCCAGCTCGGCGGGCGCGTCCGCGCGCAATCGACCGACTTCCTCGGGTTCATATCGCTCCTCTCGCCCAAGGGAACGCATTCGCGGCTCGAACTTTCGAACTACGCGTACCAGAACATCCAGCCGGTGCTCCTTCGCGTACCCGGCGTCGGCGAAGCGCAGATATACGGGCCGAAGCTCGCCGTGCGCGTATGGCTCGATCCGCAGCGCATGGCGGCGCAGGCGATGAACTCCGAGGAGGTCATCGCCGCCATATCCAAGCAGAACATACAGGCGTCGCTCGGCGCGGTCGGCGCCTCGCCAACAGAAAAGCACGGCGCGTTCACCTATTCGCTTCTCGCAAAGGGCCGTCTCATGACGCCGGAGGAGTTCAACGAGATCGTAATCCGCCGCGACGACAAGGGCGGCATCGTAAAGCTGAAAGACGTCGCCCGCGTCGAAATCGGCGAACAGAACTATTCCTTCTCCGGCCAGCTCAACGGCGGCAACACCATCAACATCGCCGTCCAGCAGAAGCCGGGCGCCAACGCCATCAAGTCCATGAACATGCTCCTCGCCGAGATGGAGCGCCTGAAGGCCTCCTTCCCCGAGGACATGGACTACACCATCCCGTACGACGCGACAGACTACGTCCGCAAGTGCATCCGCGAAATCGTCGAGACGCTGCTCATCACGTTCGCGCTCGTCGTGCTCGTATGCTACCTCTTCCTGCAGGACTGGCGCGCGACGCTGATCCCGTGCCTGACCATACCGGTCTCCATTTGCTCGACCTTCATCCTCATGGCGGTTCTGGGCTATTCGATAAACATACTGACGCTGTTCGGCCTGGTCCTGGCCATCGGCGTCGTGGTGGACGACTGCATCGTCGTGGTCGAACGCGTGCAGTACATAATCGAGACGCGCGGCTACAATGCGAAGGAGGCGACCATCCAGGCGATGAAAGACGTGACGAGCGCGGTGATAGCGACGACGCTCGTGCTGCTCGGCATATTCGTGCCGGTGGGCTTCATGAGCGGCATCACCGGGCGCATCTACCAGCAGTTCTCGGTCACGCTTTCGGCGGCGGTGTGCTTCTCGACCCTCTGCGCTCTGACTCTCGCGCCGGCCCTCTGCTCGCTGCTGCTGCGCGAATCGCGCCCGTTCCAGCACGGCCCTCTCGCATGGTTCAACTCCGCGGTCGAAGCGTTCAAGGGCCTTTTCGTAAAACTCGCCAAATGGCTCGCCAGGCGCATATTCCTCGCGCTCGCGCTTCTCGTCCTCACGATACTGGCGACCGTCGCGATGTTCAAGGAGACGCCAACGTCGTTCCTGCCCGACGAAGACCAGCGCTGCATATTCTGCGCGCTGGAGCTCCCGGAGGGTTCGACGATGGCGCGCTCGCGCGAAGTCTCCATGCGCGCCGTGGACATGCTCCTCGCGATGACGAACGAGGTGAACAGCGTCCTTTCGATCAACGGCTTCTCCATGATCGGCGGACGCGGCGAAAACGAATCGCTGCTCATCGTCGATCTCAAAGACTGGTCGGAGCGCCGCCGCCCGGAGCAATGGGTGAAGAACATGATACCCAAAGTGAAGGCGGCGCTCTCCCGGATACCCGAAGCGACGGTCCAGGCGTTCGCGCCGCCCGCCATCCCGGGCCTCGGCGCGGACAACTCCATCGACGTTCGCATCCAGTCCAAAGATTCGACCGATCCGCTGCTGCTCGACGACATGAAGAACAAACTGCTCGCGAAGCTCAACGCCCTGCCGTCCGTCATGGCCGCCTTCTCCGGCTTCACGGCGCGCACCCCGCACCTGCGCCTCGAAATCGACCGGACGAAGGCGGAGATGTTCCACGTTCCGGTGGCGACAGCGTACGCGACGCTCCAGAACTACCTCGGCTCGCGCTACGTGAACGACGTGAACCTCGGCACGCAGGTCAACCGCGTTACGGTGCAGAGCGACTGGAGCGGGCGCGCGACGCCCGAGGCGGTAGCGAACCTCTACGTGCGCAGCGACACGGGCGACATGGTGCCCGTCGGCTCGCTCGGCTCGATCAAGCGCGAAATCGGCCCGCGCGTCATGAGCCGCTACCAGATGTATCCCGCCGCCGGCCTTAAGGTAATGCCGATGCCCGGCGTCGCGTCGGGCAAGGTAATGCAGGACGTGAAGCGCGTGCTCGACGCCGAACTGCCCGAGGGCTTTGGCTACGAGTGGAGCGGCATAACGTACCAGGAGCAGCGCAACAGCGGCTCGGCCGCGCCGCTCATCGGCCTGGCCATCCTCTTCGGCTACCTCTTCCTCGTCGCCCAGTACGAATCGTGGACGATTCCGCTTCCGGTGATGCTCTCGATCTTCGTCGCGACGCTCGGCGCGCTGGTCGGCCTGAAACTCTTCGGGCTTTCGCTCTCCGTCTATGCCCAGCTCGGCCTCGTGCTGCTCGTCGGCCTCGCGTCCAAGAACGCGATCCTTCTCGTCGAGTTCGCGAAGGACAAGCGCGAAAACGAAGGCGTCTCGATCGTCGATGCGGCCGGTTCCGCCGCCGGCGAGCGCCTCAGGGCGATTCTCATGACGGCGCTCACGACGCTGCTCGGCACCCTGCCCATGTGCATGAACCTGTTCTTCCCGCGCTGGTGCTACCCGGGCGCCGGCGTCGCGAGCCGCAACGCGATCGGCATCACGGAGTTCTTCGGCATGGCCGCCTCCGTCGCTTTCGGCGTCCTGCTCGTGCCCGGCCTCTACGCGCTCTTCCAGACCTGGCGCGAACGCGTGAAGCGCGTCTTCGCGTTCATGGCCGCCGTGTCGATGCGCAAAAGACAGTTGAAAGAAAGGAAATCCGTCCGATGAAATGGCTTCTCCATTCCCTCGCCGCATCCGCCGCGCTCGCGGGCTGCGCGTGGCTCCCGAGCGTAGGGCCCGACTACGAAAAGCCGGACTTCAAACTCGAGGAATCGCCGATGCCGGACGCCGGCCTCGCAACGACGAACACGGCCGCCGGCGGCGAATACAAGCCGGCGGAAGGCGCCGACGACGTCCGCCGCACGCTTGGAACCAACGACATAGCGCAATGGTGGACGACATTCGGCGACGAAACGCTCTCAACGCTCGTGGCCGAGGCGGTGAGCAACAACGTTTCCTTCCTGATGGCGCAGGAAAGGCTCGTAGCGAGCAGATGGGAGCTGCTCGGCTCCTACGCGGCGTACATGCCGAAGCTGGACATGGGCGCGTCCGTCGCGCGCACCGAGCGCGGCGAAAACACGTCCTCGATGTGGGGCACGGGCCGCACGCTCCACCGCGACGTCTTCACGGGCGGATTCGACGCCACGTGGGAGATCGACATATTCGGCGGCAGCAGGCGCGCGACCGAGGCCGCCAGGGCGCAGGCGGAGGCGGCGGGCTGGAACGTCGCGGACGCATGGGTCAGCCTCACCGCCGAAGTCGGCCGCCAGTACGTTTCGCTGCGCACGATCCAGCAGCGCATCGAAGTCGCGCGCACCAACCTCGTCCTGCAGACGGAAACATACGAGATTCTCAAATCGCGCCTCGATTCGGGCATAGGCGACGAACTGGCCGTGAGCCAGTCGAAATACATCGTGGACCAGACGCGCGCCGCGATACCGCCGCTGCTCGCCCAGGAAGAGCAGGCCATGAACGCGCTCGCCGTGCTCGTCGGAACCATGCCGGGCGAACTGCACTCCAT
>JAFNRY010000048.1 GCA_017385345.1 Kiritimatiellia bacterium | reverse complement strand
GTTTTGAGAAGAGGGGCATTTTTGAAGTCAAACATGGAAAACAAGGGAAAGACGGCGATATGACAGGAATGGCAGAGGGGAACAATCCGCCGGTGGTGATAGATCCGGCCACGTGGACGTTCAAAGGAGAAGGGGTGGCGCAATCGCGCCGCACGATAGGGGATCTCAAAGGGGTTTTCGCGGACGAGGCGGCGCGCGCCGCGATGGACCAGACGGCGACCGCCTACGAGGTGCAGGTCCACGCGGCGGTGCCGGAAGGGACGCCGGGCGGGCTCTTCCTCGGCGTATCGTGCCTGCATCCCGGGAATGTGGCCGGCGAGTATTTCATGACTAAGGGGCACTACCACGCGCGCCGCGAAACCGCCGAATACTACTGGGGGGTGGCCGGCGAAGGCGCGCTTATTCTCATGGACGAGGACGGCGGCTGCCGCTGGGAGAGAGTATTCCCGGGATCGGTGCACTACATACCCGGCCGTGTCGCGCACAGGCTCGCCAATACGGGAACGGAGATCCTGCGCGTCGGGGCGTGCTGGCCGTCGGACGCCGGCCACGACTACGCGTCGATCGCGGCGACCGGGTTTTCCAAGAGGCTTTACAAAGGCGCGAACGGGCCTGAATTGAGATAAAATGAAATCCAACTACGATAAATTCCCTTCCATAAAAGTGCCGTGCGGCGGCGAATGCCGCGCTTTTTCCGGCTGGGACGCGATAGGCGGCGAAATCTCCGCCCGGGTGGCGGCGCTCGCCAAATCCAAAACGGTGGTCTGCGTCGATGCGTACCATGGAGTGTGGGAGGACGAAGTACTCGCCGCCCTCGAGGCGGTTCTGAAGCCCGACGCCGTGATCGAAACCCGCGAAGCGAACAAGACGCGCGACGAAGTGCGCGCCATGCTCGCCGCCGACCAGGGCGACGACCGCGTTTTCGCCGTCATGTCCCACAAAAAGGTCGAGGATTGGTTCGACCCGGCGAAGGTAGCGGCGGTGAAGCGCAAGATCGAAGCGGCTCGCGGCACGGTTCTGGTCTTCGGCGTGGCCGCGGCGGTGTGTTGCCCGGAAAGCGACATCTACATATACGCCGACATGGCGCGCTGGGAGATCCAGATGCGCTTCCGCTCGGGAAAGCTTTCCAACTGGCTGGACGACAACGCCGGCGAGGACGCCCTGCGCCTCTACAAGCGCGGATTCTTCGCCGACTGGCGCGCCCTCGACCGCCACAAGCGCGCCCGCTACGGCATGATGGACTACGTGCTCGACACCAACGACGCCGCGGAGCCGAAGATGATGACCGGCGCCGCGTTCAGGCGCGGTCTCGAGATCGCGGCGTCCCGCCCGTTCCGCGTGAAACCGTACTTCGACCCGGGCGTGTGGGGCGGCCAGTGGATGAAAGAGAAGTTCGATCTCGACCCTTCGCGCAAAAACTATGCCTGGAGCTTCGATTGCGTGCCGGAGGAGAACTCCCTGCTGATGGACGTCGGCGGCGTCACGCTCGAAACCCCGTCGATCAACCTCGTTTTCGCCAAGCCCGTCGAACTTCTCGGCGACAAGGTGCACGCGCGCTTCGGCGCGGAGTTCCCGATACGCTTCGACATGCTCGACACGATGCGCGGCGGCAACCTGTCGCTCCAGTGTCATCCGCTCACGGAGTACATTCAGGACGCTTTCGGAATGCACTACACGCAGGACGAGAGCTACTACCTGCTCGACGCCGACGCATCCGCGTCGCCAGTCGTCTATCTCGGCAAGAAGACGGGCGTGACGCGCGAGGAGTTCGCCGCCGCGCTGCGCGAGAGCGAGAAGACTGGCACTTTCGACGCGCTCAGGTACGTCAACGCCTTCCCCGCGAAGAAGCACGACCATTTCCTCATTCCCGGCGGTACGCTCCACTGTTCCGGCGCGAACTGCATGGTGCTGGAGATTTCCGCGACGCCCTACATCTTCACGTTCAAGATGTGGGACTGGGGACGGCTCGGACTCGACGGCCGGCCGCGTCCGATCCACGTGGAACACGCCCTCGCCAACATCCAGTTCGACCGCGACACGGAGTGGGTGCGGAAGAACCTCGTCGGACGCGTCGAGACGATTTCGGAGCGTCCGGGCGTGAAGGAGGAGCGCACGGGTCTGCACGAGCGTGAGTTCATCGAGACGCGCCGTCACTGGTTCACGGAACCCGTCGTGCACGATACGTGCGGCGGCGTGAACGTGTTGAATCTTGTGGAAGGAGAAGAGGCGACCGTGGAGAGTCCCACGTGCGCTTTTGCGCCATTCACCGTCCACTACGCCGAGACGTTCATCGTGCCCGCCGCCGTGGGCAAGTACGTCGTGCGCCCGTCGGGTCCCGGCGCGGAGAAGCTTCACGCGACAATCAAGGCTTATGTGCGGACATGAGAGGAGGCGAAGTCATGATGGCCGAAAAGAAGTGCGGAATTGCGGCGTTGTTGCCGATGATGGCGGGTTTCTTCGTGATGGGGTTC
>JAFNRY010000047.1 GCA_017385345.1 Kiritimatiellia bacterium | reverse complement strand
GCCTGGAGCACGAGGTCGCCATCCAGTTCGAAAACCAGGGTGGTTCCCACATGACGCACATCATCGCGCTCAAAGACGCCATCAATCTCGCCGTGGACGGCGAACCCGGCAACGGCATCGATCCGTACAAAGGCTCGTTCATCGCCAACGAAATCGGCGGCGAGGAGATTCTCGATGACCTCGTGAACCTCGCCTCGCGATAATGAAATATGGAAAGGGCAAAAATGGTCAGACCCTTCTATATAAGCTCTACTGCACGAATCCAGATATTTTTGCTTGCACAAGCGGGAACGGTGTGGTAAAATAACCGGCGTTCTCTGAAAGTGCGCCTGTAGCTCAACTGGATAGAGCATCAGACTACGAATCTGAGGGTTGTAGGTTCGACTCCTGTCAGGCGCGCCATTCGAGAAACCAGATTGCGGGGTGGAGCAGCCTGGTAGCTCGTCAGGCTCATAACCTGAAGGTCGTTGGTTCAAATCCAGCCCCCGCTACCAATTCTGGGACGATCAAGTGCACCATGTCGGGGCGTAGCGCAGTCTGGTAGCGCGTTTGCTTGGGGTGCAAAAGGTCACGAGTTCAAATCTCGTCGCTCCGACCATTATACGACGCTCCCTACCAGTTTTTCACCACATCACCACACTGTTTTCAATGGCGTGCATCCGCGCGGTTCCGTCCTTTTTTGGTAAAATCTACGGCACTTATGGCCGTACTGCTTGAGAGCGAGCGAAAAAGCGCGAAAGCGAGGATATTCCTCGCCATCGTGTATTCGATACTGACTCTCGGCGGCGTATGCATGATACTGCCGTTTTCGATGATGCTCGCAGGCAGTCTTGCAAGCGACTACGACACGCGACGCGATCTTCCTTTCATAACGGCTCTTTTCGACAGAAACGACAGATTCATGCGTTCGATCGCGGCCCGCTTCAGGCGTTTCCCCCGCGAAATATACCCCGGGGCGCCGGAAGCATGGACGATATGGAGCGAGGTCGCGAAAGACCGCGAAGGGATCAGGCGCTTCGGCGAAGAACAACTCGGTCCGGCCGGCGGGAAAATGCGTCCGGCGACGGACGGCGAACGCGAACGCGCCCGCCGCTTCCTCAAGAACCTTTCCGTCGCGAATCCGGAAAAACTCGTATGCCGCCACGACCCGCGGGACACGCCGCGATTCCTGAAAGCGCGCTACGGGACGATCGAAAAGATGAACGCGGAATGGATCGTGCCGCACAAGTCATTCTTCGACGCGTCGTTTGCGGCCGAATCGCGCACCGACGGGACCGACGGCTTCGTCTGCCCCGACCCGGAGAAACGCCGCGCCTGGCTCGACATGAAGAAGTGGTACGTGGAAAACGCCATCGCCGGAGGCGATTTCGTTTCGCGAACCATGCCGCGAGACATGGCGGCGAACGCGGCCGAAATACGCAACGCGCTCGTCGTGCAGTTCAAGGAACGCGGCATGGGCGACCTCCTTCGCGAGGCCGCCGCCAACTACAGGCTCGTTCTCGAATACCTTTTCATCAGAGGGCGGGCGTTTTTCAACACGCTCGTCCTCGTCGTGCTTTCGGTGCTCGTTTCGCTTACCGTGAATCCGCTCGCGGCCTACGCCCTTTCGCGCTTCAGGCTCGCCTCCACCGAGAAAATAATCCTTTTCCTGCTCGCGACGTCGGCGTTTCCGGCGGCGGTGACCGCGATACCCGGCTTTCTTTTGATGCGCGATCTCGGGCTTCTCAACACGTTCGCGGCGCTCGTGCTGCCGGGAGCCGCGAGCGGAATGTCGATTTTCATCCTCAAAGGCTTTTTCGACGCCCTGCCGCGCGAACTTTACGAAGCGGCGGAAATCGACGGCGCCCCGGAAACCACGGTCTTCCTGCGAATAACCCTTCCCATGGCCAAACCCATCCTCGCCGTGAACGCCCTCAATTCCTTCCTCCACGCGTACGCGTCGTGGGAATGGGCGTTCCTGGTGTGCAACAAGGAGTCGCACTGGACTCTCGCCGTCTGGCTCTACCAGATGTCCGCCGAGACGTTCATAAGCCAGCCGTGGTGCGTAATGGCCGCCTTCGCGGTCGTATCCATACCCACTGCCGCGGTCTTCATCATGTGCCAGAAGCTGATTCTCCGCGGGATCGTGCTTCCCACTATGAAATAGGAGGCCGCGCGGCGCCGGCGCGCGGCTTGCGCCCCGGCGGGTCGAGTATCCACCTTTTGTTGTACCAGAACCAGTCTCCCGGGCGTTCGCGTATCTTTCCGTCGAGAAGGCGCATCGCCTCGACCGTGAGACGCCGCGCCTCCGCCCTTGCGTCGGGAGCCGCCGGATCCGGGCGCAGCGTGGCGACGTGGTCGAAAACGTGCCGGCCGCCTTCCCGTCTCATAACGGATACCACTATCGGCGAACCGCACTTTACGGCGAACATCGCCCCGGCGTGCGACACGTTCGCCTTTCCGCCCAGAAAATCCACCTCCACGTCCGGGGTTTTGCTTCTCAGATCCGGCAGGATTGCGAACACGCGGCCCTCCCTGAGTTTCTCAAGTATCGCCGCGAGAGCCTTCGTGCTGCCGCGGTCCACCACTTCGATGTCGCCGTACTGCCTTTTCATCCAGGCGTCGATTTTTTCACACAAGCCACCTTTCAAGAGAATCCTCCCTATCCTTGATGGCCTCAAAATTGATTTCCTTCATCTCAGGAATAATTTTTTCAACTCTCTCCGCCAACGTAACTATTGATTCATTCTCAAGCGCAAATTC
>JAFNRY010000046.1 GCA_017385345.1 Kiritimatiellia bacterium | reverse complement strand
CGTGTTGAGCGTGATCTTTTCCGTCAGCGTCCAGCCGGGGATCGTCCGGGTGAACTGGCCCCTGATCGCGCCGGGATTCGCCAGGTCGATGCAGTAGCCGTTCAAGACGGTGTCGGTTCCGTCGCATGAAAAAGTGAACGTGAAAAGGTACGGCTTGTTCGCCTCGAGGGCGTTCGGGATGCCGTTCACATAATGGCCGCCGCTCGTGTCGTAGATCTCGATGCCCGATATGCCGGCGTCGGGGTTGCCGCCGCGCTGGAACGAGAAACTGATTCCGTCGCTTGTGCTGTTGCCGAGGCAGAACATCTTCGGCCAGCCGAGAGTGCGCGTCGTGGAGAAGAATTCGAGCGTCACGTTGTCGGACGGCATCTTGTTCGCGCCGAGGGAGACGTAGTTGTCGGCCTTGCTGCCGCCGGCAAAGCGGACGCCGTCGGCGGTGTAGCTCGCGCCCTGCATCGTCGCGGTGTCGCCGGTGACAGAATCCTCGAGCGAGCCGTTGAAGCTCCAGCGGTGGGCGAGGGTGGCGTTGGAGACGCCGAGAGTGGGATAGTCGCCGTCGCCGGGAATTGCGTCGGGGCCGGCCTTGACGTTCGCAGCGACATCGGCGGGCGTGAGCGCCTTCTTCCAGACGCGCACTTCGTCGTAGTTCGCGCCGGGGGCGGCGTCGCCCCAGGGCGTCGTGCCGAGACCGAACCAGGATTGCGCCAACTGCGACGTCGTCCAGCTCTCCACCGTCCACGCGACGCTCTTGCCGACCTGCGCGCCGGTAGAGACGTTATAGACGTAGCCGGCGACCGTGGCGCTGCCGTCGCCCGTCGGCGTCACGACGTAGGCGAAGTAGTATGGCGTGTTGGCGGAAATGAGGCCTGGCGTCATGGCGACGTTTTTCCCCGTGCCGCCGTTGACCGTGCCGGCGACGGCTTGCCAGACCGGACCGTTATCCCCGCCAGATCCGCCTGTATAATTGATCTGCCTGTAGCCCTGGAACACGCCCATAAAGCCCTTGGCGTTGCTATCCCCGTACTCGCCAAGAGAGAACATGCCGCGATAAGTATCCAACGTCGTCGGCGTGGCCCACACCTCGATGGTGAACGGCGTGTCGCCGAGGTCGGAGGGAATCGGGTTCGCGCCAAGGTTCACGTTGCTATCGCCTTTGCTGCCCCTGTTTACGCGCACGGAAGAGCCGCCGTACAGCGCGGCGTTGTCGCCGAGCACTGCGGTCTTGCCGCCGATCGAGCCGGTGTCTTCAAGGCTGTTGTTGAAGCTCCAGCGGTGTATCAGAGCCTCTGGAACATCGGCGAACGAAGCGATCGCCATCGCCCCAGCCGCGAACATCGTCATCAACTTTTTCACTTCGCTACTCCTTCCCTTTCCCACATTCTGCCCCGATTATACTCCTCGCCTCTCCGAAATGTCAAGCACCTTCTTTCAGAGTAAGTAGAACGGGCATCTTGCCCGTTGACATATTGAAACAGCCTTCTCCAACGGGCTGGAAGCCCGTTCCACATACGGCGCGGCCGGTGAAAACGACATATGCTATAATACGGGCATGGAAAATCATGTCTGGAAATGGTTCAGGGCTGGGCGCATGTCCCAGGTGGCGTTCGAGAACGGCGGAGACATAGCCGAACTGGCGTCGCTCGACAAGAAACACTGGGTCGCGATTTCGATGCCCGTCAAGGGCGTGCGCTTCGACGAGCGCATGCTGCAGTTGATGGACGGCGACGGCGACGGAAGGATCAGGACGCCGGAGGTGATCGCCGCGATCGACTTTCTGAAGTCGCGCAACGTAGATTTCGATTCGCTCTTCAAGCCGTCGCCCGACGACGAGAAGGCCCTTGCGGAAGTTCTCGCGCGCCGCGCCGAGCTCGCGAAGGCCCCGCCTTCCAAGGAAGACGAGAAGGCGCTTGCCGAATGGGAGGCAAAGGGGGCGGCGCCGGAAGTTTCGCCCTTCGGCGCGGCCACGGCCGCCGGCAGCGACGCTCTCGCCGCCGTCGAAGACGCCGTCGAAGCGTATTTCGCGACGCCCGACGACACGCCGCTCGTGGTGGAGGGCGACGACAGAACCATTCCGCTCGACTTCAAGCGCATCAATCCGCGTTTCGCCGGCGCGATGGAGGCTTTCGCGAAGAACGCGGCCCGTCCGGTGCTCGGCGAAGGGGCGGCGGCGGTGGATCGCGAAGGCTGGAGCAGGATCAAGGCCGCTTTCGCGCCGTACCGCGCCCACATCGCGGCGAAACCGGTTCCGAACGCCGGGCTCGAAGCGGAGCTCGACGAAGAGGAAAGGCTGCTGCGCTACAAGCTCCATCTTCTCGAATTCCTCGAAAACTTCGTCAACATGAAGCGCCTCTACTCCGACGATTCGCTGGCCGTGTTCCAGACCGGCGTGCTCAGGATCGACGCGAAGGAGATGAAACTCTGCTTCGATGTCGCTGACGAGGCGGCGCACAGCGCGCTTTCGGGGCGCTCCAACTGCTGCGTCCTGTATCTGAAGCTCTCCCGGCCGGCCGAAGGCGCGACGCGGAGCATATGCGCGGTCGTGACGGCCGGCGCCGTGGCGCAGCTCTACGCCGGAAGGAACGGCGTGTTCTACGATCGCGACGGCAAGGACTGGGACGCCACCGTGACGAAAGTGGTGGAGAACCAGGTATCGCTCGCGGAAGCGTTCTGGGCGCCGTGGAAGAAGGTCGGCGAAGCCATAGGCGGCATGGCCAGAAAGTTTCTCGGGGAGCGTCAGGCGGCCGCGGACAAGGCGGCCGCGGCGACGCTGCAGCGGGCCGGCAAACCGGCGACGGGCGCGGAGGGCGGCTCTTCCGGCGCCGCCGTCGCGTCCAGCGTGGCCGCGATCGGCATCGGGATCGGCATGGTCGGCGCCGCAGCCGCGTCCCTCATGGCGGCCGTCTCGCGCATGACCCCGCTGCAGATCGCCCTGTCGGTGGCGGCGCTCGTGCTCGTCGTGTCGGCGCCCAGCGTGGTGCTTACGTGGTTCAAGCTGCGCCGCCGCGACATAGGGGCGATTCTCAACGCCTGCGGCTGGGCCGTGAACAGGCCGATGTATTTCTCCATGAAGCGCGCCCGCGACTTCACGAAATGCGCCTGCGACCCGATTCTCTGCAAAGTCTGCGTCGCGGCCGCAATGCTCGCGATCGCGGCCCTGCTCGTCTGGATCTGGTTCTGCCCGTGCTGCCGCTGAGCAAGATCCGCGACCGGCTCTGCCTCTTCGCGGCCGGCGGCTTCGGAACGGGCCTCTTCGCGCCGTCCGCCCCGGGAACGTTCGGCAGCATCCCCGGCGTCGCCCTCGCTTTCGCGACGGTCAAGCTGCCTCCGGCGTGGCAGGCGGCGGCCTGTCTCGCGCTCGCGGCGGCGGCCGTCCCGCTGTGCGGAAGGGCGGAGAAGATTCTCGGCGTGAAGGACGACGGCCGCATTTGCGCCGACGAGTGGATGCTCTTCCCGATCGCGGTCTTCGGGCTTCCCCTGCACGATCTGCCGTGGCGCGCCATCGCGCTCTTTTTCGCGGTCGTTCGCGCCATCGACATAATCAAGCCGCCGCCGGCGAGGCGCCTCCAGGCCCTTCCCGGCGGATGGGGGGTCGTCGCGGACGACTTTTTCGCCAACCTCTACTCCCTCGCGGTGAACTGGACGGCGTACGTCCTTCTCTTCCGTTAGACCGTTTCTCCTCCGTCGGCCCGTCAGGAGAAGAACGTCATCTGGCCCGGGAACGAGGCGGCCTTTCTCTTCGGGCGGGGCATGGCCGCGCCCGCCGACGCGGCGGGCGCGGCGGATTGCGCGGATCCCGCGGCCCGGGCCGGCATGTCGATGGCGTCCGATTCCAGATGCCGCAGTATCTCGCCGGCGCGCTTGACGACCTCGGGGGGGAGCCCCGCCATGGCGCCGACGTGGATGCCGAAGCTTTTTTCCGCGGTTCCGGGCGCGATTCTCCTCAGGAATACGATTCCGCCGCCCTCCTCCTTCACCTTGACGGTGTAGTTCTTTACGCCCTTCAGCGCGTCGGCGAGCCCCGTGAGTTCGTGGTAGTGCGTCGCGAAAAGAGTCTTCGGCCTGCCCTCCCTGCGCCCGTTCAGATATTCCGCCACCGACCATGCGATCGAAATGCCGTCGAACGTCGAGGTCCCGCGCCCTATCTCGTCGAGTACGACGAGCGAACGCCCCGTCGCGTTGTTGAGAATGTCGGCCGTCTCCTGCATCTCGACGAGGAAGGTCGATCTGCCGCGCGCGAGGTCGTCGCCGGCCCCTATGCGCGTGAACACCCTGTCGAGAACGCCCATTCTCATTTTCGAGGCCGGGACCCACGAACCGGCCTGCGCCATGACCGCGATCGTCGCCACCTGCCTTATGTAGGTCGATTTGCCGGCCATGTTCGGACCGGTTATGAGCATGATCTGGTCGGTCGTGCAGTTGAGGAACGTCGAGTTCGGCACGAACGGCTCTGCGTCCGGCAGCTGTTCGACGACGGGATGGCGCCCGTCTTCGATTTCGAGGACGTCCGACCCGTCGATTTCCGGCCGCGTGTAGCCCGCGGCGAGCGCCCTGTCGGCGAGCGACATGATGGCGTCGAGTTCGCCTATCGCAGAGGCGGTTTCCTGTATCCTCGCCGACGCGGCCTGCAGCTTTTCGAGGAGGTCGCGCAAAAGCGACAGTTCGAGCGAGACGGCGCGCTCCTGCGCGCCGAGCGTCCTGCGCTCGTATTCCTTGAGTTCCGGCGTCGTGTAGCGCTCGGCGCCGACGAGCGTCTGGCGTCTTTCGTACTCCGGCGGCACGAGGGAGGTCTGCCCCTTGGGGATCTCTATGAGGAAGCCGAACGCCGGCACGTGGCGCACTTTCAGCTTCTGGATTCCGGTGCGCCGCTGTTCGCGCGTCTGGTATTCGGCGATGAAGCGACGGCCTTCGCCGGCGGCCTCGCGCAGGGCGTCGAGCTCTTCGCTGTACCCCTTGGCTATGAAACCGCCGTCTGACGCGACGGCCGGCGGCTCGCGGGATATCGCGGCGTCGAGCAGGGCGACCGTTTCCGGCTCGGGCGATATGCGCTCGGCGCACGGAATGGCGGCGTTCGCGTCCCTAACGGCGCCGAGGGGCCGCAGCGAATCCGCGAGGGCGCGCAGATCGCGCGGCGTCGCTCTCGCGGCGGCGACCTTCTGCACCAGCCGCTCCAGGTCGCGCACGGGGGCGAGCGCCGCCCGGGTATCGGCGAGAAGCCGCCTGTCGCGCACGTATGCGCCCACGGCGTCGAGCCGCGCGTTTATCGCCTCCGGCGTCGCGAGAGGACGCAATATCCAGCTCCTGAGCGTTCTCGCGCCCATGGGGGTTCTGGTCGCGTCGAGGACGCCGAGCAGCGTCGCGCTCTTGGGCGTGTCGCCGGACGGCACGAGATTGAGGTGGCGCAGCGTCGCGGAGTCGAGGACGAGCGCGTCGCCGGGCTGGACGAAGCGTATTCTGCGCACGTGGCCGAGCTTGTGGCGCAGCGTCGAGCCGACGTAGTGGAGGAGCGCGCCGGCCGCGCTCACGGCCGCCTTCCGGCCGTCCAGCCCGAATCCGTCGAGCGACAGCGTGCCGAAATGGCGTTTCAAGACGTCCTCCGCCGCGTCGAAACCGAACGTCCAGGGTTCCACCTCCGTCTTGCGGCCGGCGAAAGGAACGCCGGCGGAGCAATCCGACGGGACGATCGTCTCGGCCGGGGCCGCGCGGTCGAGCGCGGCGGCGAGCTTCGCCTCGGTGTCGTACTCGCCGGCGAGGAACTCGCCCGTGGCGAGGTCGAGGAGCGCGAGCGCGCCCGGGACCGCGGCCGCTATGTAGTTGTTCACCGTCTCGTCGAGTATGCCGTCCTCGGTCACGGTTCCGGGCGTTACGATGCGCGTTATCTCGCGGCGGACCAGCCCTTTCGCGGTCTTCGGATCTTCGACCTGGTCGCAGAGCGCGGCCGTCATCCCCGCGCGCACGAGCTTGGCGAGGTACGAATCGAGGGCGTGGTGCGGCACGCCGCACATCGGGACGCCGTTGCGCTTCGTCAGCGTTGCGCCCAGAACCGGCGAGGCGACGATGGCGTCGTCCGCGAACATCTCGTAGAAGTCGCCGAGCCGGAACATGAGTATGGCGCCGGCGGGTATCTCGCGTTTCAGCGCGAGATACTGGCGCATCATGGGGGTTGTCGCTCCGCCGCCCATTTCAGCCGGCCCCGCCGGGCGCCGCAGCCGCGCCGCCCTCCGGGAAGAGACTTTCGAGGATCCGCTCGGCGGGAGTGTACGCCTTCTTCCTGTTGTTGCACTCCTTGCAGCACGGAACGCAGTTGGATTTCACGCTTCTGCCGCCGCGCGCGACGGGCACCACGTGGTCCATGGTAAGCCCCGCCGGGCCCACGTTCCTGCCGCAGTATTCGCAGACGCCTCTCGAAAGCCGCTCCTTCCACCAGGGCGAATTGCGCAAAGCGCGGGCCCTTTCGCGCTCGCGCTTCACGTGGGCCGCGTCCGGCCTTATGTCGATCCAACCCTCCATGCGGGCGCCGCGGTCACTTGCGGAGCGCGGCCTGCGCCGCCGCAAGGCGCGCGATCGGCACGCGGTACGGAGAGCAGCTTACGTAGTCGAGACCGATCTTGTGGCAGAACTCCACGCTCGACGGATCGCCGCCGTGCTCGCCGCATATTCCGCAGTGCAGTTTCGAATTGACCGGCTTGCCGAGCTTGATCGCCATCTCCATCAGCTTGCCGACGCCCGTCTGGTCGAGCTTCGCGAACGGATCGTTCTCGAAGATCTTGGCGTCGTAGTAGGCGCCGAGGAACTTGCCGGAGTCGTCGCGGCTGAAGCCGAACGTCATCTGCGTGAGGTCGTTCGTGCCGAAGCAGAAGAAGTCGGCCTCCTTCGCGATTTCGTCCGCCGTGAGCGCGGCGCGCGGAATCTCGATCATCGTGCCGACTTCGTAGTCGAGCTTGACGCCGGCTCCGGCGATCTCCACCTCCGCCGCCTTGACCACGATATCCTTGACGTACTTGAGCTCCTTCATCTCGCACGTCAGCGGGATCATGATCTCTGGCTTCACCTTCCAGTCGGGGTGGCGCTTCTGGACCTTGATGGCGGCGCGGATCACGGCGCGCGTCTGCATCCTCGCGATTTCGGGATACGTGACGGCAAGGCGGCAACCGCGGTGGCCCATCATCGGATTGAACTCGTGCAGCGAATCGATTATCTCCTTGATGCGGGATACGGACTTGTTCTGCGTCTTCGCGAGAAGCGCGATTTCGTCCTCGGTGTGCGGCACGAACTCGTGGAGCGGCGGATCGAGGAAGCGGATGGTCACGGGATGGCCTTCGAGCGCCTCGTAGAGCTGCTCGAAGTCGTCCTGCTGGTAGGGGAGTATCTTGGAGAGCGCGATGCGGCGCTCCTCCTCCGTGTCGGCGCAGATCATCTCGCGGAAGGCGGCGATGCGGCTTTCCTCGAAGAACATGTGCTCCGTGCGGCAGAGGCCTATTCCCTCGGCGCCGAGCTCGCGCGCCTTCTTCGCGTCGCGCGGCGTGTCGGCGTTGGTGCGGACTTTCAGCCTGCGGAACTTGTCGGCCCACGTCATGATGCGGCCGAACTCGCCGGCTATCGTGGCATCGACCGTCGTTATGACGCCGTCGTAGATGTTGCCGGTAGAGCCGTCGATGGAGAGCCAGTCGCCCTCCTTGAAGGTCTTGCCCGCGAGGGTGAAGCGCTTGTGCTCCTCGTCCATCGCGATTTCCTGGCAGCCGGAGACGCAGCACGTGCCCATGCCGCGGGCGACGACCGCCGCGTGGCTGGTCATGCCGCCGCGAACCGTCAGGATGCCCTGCGCGGACTTCATTCCCTCGATGTCCTCGGGCGATGTCTCGAGACGGACGAGGACGACTTTTTCACCGCGCTTCTTCCACGCCTTGGAGTCCTCGGCGGAGAAGACTATCTTTCCGCAGGCCGCGCCGGGCGACGCCGGGAGGCCGCGCCCGACGACCTTGCCGCCCTTGAGCGACGCGGGGTCGAACTGCGGATGCAGGAGCGTGTCGAGGTTGCGCGGCTCGATCATGAGGACCGCCTCCTCCTCGGTGCGCATCCCCTCGTCAACCAGGTCGCACGCGATCTTCAGCGCGGCCTTGGCCGTTCGCTTGCCGTTCCTCGTCTGCAGCATGAAGAGCTTCCTGTTCTCGATGGTGAACTCCATGTCCTGCATGTCGCGGTAGTGCTTTTCAAGCGTGGCGCAGATCGTCTGGAACTGCTCGAACACCTCCGGCATGACCTCGGCCATCTTGGCGATGGGCATCGGCGTCCTGACGCCGGCGACCACGTCCTCGCCCTGGGCGTTCATGAGGAACTCGCCCATGAGCTTCTTTTCGCCGGTCGCCGGGTCGCGGGTGAACGCGACGCCGGTGCCGCTCTGGTCGTTCAGGTTGCCGAACGCCATCATCTGCACGTTGACCGCGGTGCCCCACGAATACGGAATGTCGTTGTCGCGGCGGTACACGTTGGCGCGCGGATTGTCCCAGCTGCGGAACACGGCCTTGATCGCCTCGTACAGCTGCTCCTTCGCGTCGGACGGGAAGTCCTTGCCGATCTTGGCCTTATATTCCGCCTTGAACTGCCCCGCGAGCTCCTTGAGGTCGCCGGCGTCCAGCTCGACGTCGAGCTTCACGCCCTTCCTGGCCTTCATGTCGTCTATGAGCTTCTCGAAATACTTCTTGCCGACCTCCATCACGACGTCGCTGAACATCTGGATGAAGCGGCGGTAGCAGTCCCACGCCCAGCGCGGATTCTTCGTCTGCTCCGCGAGCGATTCGACCACCGTCTCGTTCAGGCCGAGATTGAGAATCGTATCCATCATGCCGGGCATCGACGCGCGCGCGCCGGAGCGGACCGAGACGAGCAGCGGATTGGCCGCGTCGCCGAACTTTTTGCCCGCCGACTTCTCGAGCTTGTCGATGTATTCGAGGACCTGGGCCTTGATGTCGTCGCCTATTACCTTGCCGTCGTCGTAGTAGCGCGTGCAGGCCTCCGTGGAGATCGTGAAGCCCTGCGGCACGGGAAGCCCGAGCCCGGCCATCTCCGCGAGATTCGCGCCTTTGCCTCCCAGCAGTTCGCGCATGTTTGCATTTCCTTCGGTCATGCCCGCGCCGAAGAAATACACGTACTTTTTGTTTCCCATTTTCACCAGCCTTATTGCTTTGTTTTTTCCTTGTGTTTTGTCTTTATGCGGCGGAATTATACCAAATATGGACGCAATCCGGGGAGAAAAATGTGCCCCCTCCGGAATGCGGAGACGGCGCGCGAGGCCGGTTTTGGGCGCCGGCCGTCGCGACGCAAGCGGCGGAGCGGCCGCCCTACTCCTCTTCTATAGTGGCTTTGAAGAACTTGCAGTCAACCCCGTCGATATTCTTCGGGAATTCGACCTTCACTTCGCCGGACTCGATCTTGTCGTCGAAATCCGCCAGCGTCTTGCTGGAAATGTGCGTAAAGCCGCCGAGCGTGTCGGCGCCGTGGAACTTGAGCACGCCGTTGATCGGCGCGTCCTTGCCGCCCTCCTGGACGGCTCCGGCGCGAACGAGCGTCACCGTGATCTCCACGGAGTTTTCCTTCACGTTTATCGCGGACACCTTGAACACCTTCGAGCAGTCGTCTTCCCTTATGTCGAGGTTGAGCAGGTACGCCTCGTTGAAGCCGTCGGCGGAGAGCGCGGCGATCCTGTCCTTCAGCGTGTCGTGGTCGTTGAACTTGTTGAGCCACTCGGCCTGCGCCGCGTTCAGCGTTATCTTGCCGTCGCTTCCCGCGACTTCCTCCCCGTCGATGAACCCGGCGGACGCCGGCTCTTCGTAGCTGCCGAAGAGCGACGTAACCGTACCGTACCCGAGGAACCGCACTTCCCGGACGCTGGCGGTCGATTCGGCGGACGCGAATTCAAACTTCGTCTTCGAGCCCGCGGCGAGCGGCACAGGATCGCCGCTTCCGTCCGCTTCCCTGATGGACGCCGTGTACGTCTTCTTCACGCAATCCAGTTCGAACAGGACTTCGTAGTCCGCGTTCTCGTCCGGATCGATTCCTGTCGCTTCCACCGTCTGCCATGCGGCGAGGCCGTTTTCGCGCGTGTAAACCTGGAAGCCGCCATCGGGCCCCATGCGCGCGGCGGCCTTTACGCTCTGCGGATATTCCACGGCGTCGTTCGAGCCGCCGAACGAAAGAGTCACGGCGATCTTGACGATACGGTTCGTGGACGGGGAATCGGCCGTGAAACCGGCGCCGCCTTCGACCAGTATCTTCCCCTCCGAATATGCCGTTCCCTCCGTCCACAGGCCCGTGGCCTCGAATGTATCCTCCGTCTCCTCGATCCAATGCAGGGCGCGGTTCTCCTCCGTATCCTCGTACTTTGCGGGATTGGCCCCGGTCGTATCGCCGAAAAGCCGCTTCACGTAGTATTCGTATGTGAACACCTCGCTCGGACGGTAGCCGTCCGCGAACACCGCGGCCTTGATCTTGCCGGAACTGGAGAACGGGAGCGAGCCTTCGTAGATCGCGCTCTCCGCCGTCGGGTCGGAGCCGTCGGTCGTGTAGCGAATCGTCGCGCCCTCGACGCCGCTTGCGAGATCGACAAGCGCGCTGCGGTAGGTCGAAACGGAAGAACCTGTCGGCGTCGCGGCGCGAGGCGCCTGCGTGAACACGCCGGTGTAAACCTCGCTGTTGCGGTAGCCGCCTGCGGCGGCAATGGCCTTTACCGTGGTCGTGGCATCGATCGTTATCGGTCCGGAATACCGCGTACTGTTCACCGTCGGCGCGGAGTCGTCGGTCGTGTAGTAGATCGTCGCGCCCGCCGTCGCGCAGGAGAGCGAGACGGAGAGGCTGTCCGCGGCGAACGTCGCCGCCGCGGGCGAAGCGGTCGGCGTCGCGGCGT